>JAGLQD010000205.1 GCA_023136985.1 Candidatus Sabulitectum sp.
ATCTATTTTGTTTCAGCAAAAAGCAACGTAATTGAGATCAACGAGCAAATACTGCCTGTTGATCATGCAGGATTCAAACTGCTCCTGTATCAAAAAGTCCCTGCTTAAATGGAATCACAATCGAACCTCTCGTCCTGTATTTTCGGTAGTAGTAATTTTGCTAGTAGCAAAGTTACTACTGCTGCAATCTTGACAACGCAGACCAGCAAGAACCGGAAAAAGCGCCTGCACCGACCATGCCCGCATGCATAGCGTGATACAGAAGTGTCCAATGGATATTGCTTGATGCGGCCTGATACCTGTGGTTTAACAAAACAGTTTTGATTGACTCTTCATTCGCTAAAATTTATAATTGATTCAGTGGAAATGCTTTGAGAATTCTACATCATGTTTGTTTTGTCCTTTGTACTACGGAGCTGGGCTTTGAAAATAACAGCCGAAGAAATAAGAAAAATAGTTATTCCCATACTGAGAAGATACAATGTTACCCGTGCAGGTCCGGCTCCTCAGCCCGGGGAGACGATACAGAGGTGAGTGATGTTGATATTCTGGTTGAATTCGGGAATGATATAAGTCTTCTTGATTACATGAAGATAAAGCTGAATCTGGAAGACATTCTTAATAAAAAAGTTGATCTGGTGGAGTATCAGGCTATCAAGCCACAGCTGAGGAAACGAATCCTGTCTGACGAAATTAGAATGTATGGTTGAAAACAAACAGGTAAGAAATGAGTTAGTCTTTTTGGAAGATATCCTTGAATGCATTGAAAGAATTGTCAGGGAACTATAAGGCAGCGATACTATTTCACAGTAATTCCAGGTGTACTCTCATAAAAACATCCTTCTTTTCAGAATGTAACCCGATTAACGCTCTATTCGGGCCAGTTGATGACCCGAATAGATTATACTGACAACTGCAGGTATCTGATTTATCAGTCCTGGCTGTACGGATCTGCTTCTGGAAGCTTTATGTCACTGCCTGCAGCGGCTGCCTTAAGCTGATCCAGGTACTGGAAGAAAACGATATCGGCATTCAGTTCTGCCGCTGCCCTGGTGTAACTTGTAAGGACCTCGTTTTGTCTTTTGTCCAGAGCAAAAAACAAGACTCTCTCCTGCTCTGTTAGAAGAATGTCATCAATCGTTCTATCTGAGAGAACATCATCGAACAACTGTTTTCTGAATGTCTCAATGTTCTGCGGATCGAGAGTTTTTCTTATTCTTCCGTTGGCATCAATTGCTGTTGGGGCAATCAGCCACATCTTCATCCACTGATCATTTACCATGTAGTCAAAGTCCCAGCCATAGGTCTTAACTATGAATTCATAGGTTTTTCTTACAGCACCTCTCATGGAGATCACACCCAGCAGATCTTTCTCCGGAGCCAGCCATGTTCTGAATATCCTTTTCATCTTGTCGTATTCCATCAGTGATTTAGCCAGCATTACAGGAACAAAAATAGTGGAAATAAGACTGTATGTTTGCCTCTGATTTATGCTGATATCAACTCCTGTTCTGTATGCAAGATCCTCGTCGCATGTGGCTTCACCGCAGGTTTTGATCATTCTCTGGAATCGCGATACCACAGCAAGATTAAGAGGGTCGGTTGCGTCAAGTACTGTCTGGTATATGTCCAGCAGATCTTCAGTAACGATCTTCCAGAGCAGCTGTTCCCTCTCCAGAATAATGTTCATGTCTATAAGATTATCTGCTCTATCTGCTACTGCGAAAATGTTCTCGTATGCCTTCTCTGCTCTTGTGCGGTATCCCGCACCTTTCACAGCATTGTAGGATTCCCTGTACTGTTCAAGAAATTCCTTCACTGTTGGCAATGCACCTGCAGGTTTTTCCTCTGTTGCATTTGTTTCTGCCGATACCGGTGGCGGAGCAGATGCCCGTGCAATAAGGTTGGAATACTTTTCCTGAAGCCCGCTTGCAGGGAACTTTGCCATAAAATCCATGATATCGTTTGAATTCTCTCCTACTGCATTGAAGTCGTTTATGAAATCCTCGATGTCTTTTTTCAGAGCATCGTCCGATATGGTGAAGGAATCAAACACTGCTGTGTAGCCGGAAATTGTCTGCTGTATTGATGCATCCATATTAAAACTCTTCTTGTTCGTTGTTGATAAGCTCATAGCTGCCATTTTTATCAGGCGGTGGAACAGCAAGGAAGAAAGATTTTCTGGTTCTTGCATCCTCCAACTTTCCTATCCGCTGTACTTCTGCCTTTTTGTCTTTCAGCTTTTCCCACGCTACTTTTAATGTTTCCTCAAAGGGTTCCACTTCGCTTCTGTCCGGTTCATGCTTGTTCAGCAGCGATTCAACCGTGGTCAGAAAGAGCTGGTACTTGGAATCGGAAAGATCTATATGCTCCCGGTAGTAACTGTTTTTCGATACTTCACTGAAGGACGTGCCCATACTTTCCAGAAGAGCATGCTTCTCTCTGATGTTGTTCAGGCTGCCCCTGTAGGAAAGATCATCGTAAACATTCGCTGAACTGTGATAACAGTATTCCGTGTAGATTCCGAACATGGTATCCATAATGTTGGAATACTGCGCAAGAATACTCATTGCTTTACTGGAATAGCTGGCATCATGCATCTTCGAGGAATCAGCTTTAACTTCATCATATCTGCTCTGGTAAAGAGCTTCCAGTTCTACAAATCCATTCTCTTTCGCAGCGTTCTTCTGGGCCATCATTCTGTCCAGGTAAAGAGCCTGGCCGGGAGATTCCCAGTAGCCTTCGTTCTTCATCCTGCTCTGTATTTCTTCGTATGAGGAACAACCCTCTACAAGCTCTTTGATCTCTTTGTAGATCC
Organism: Candidatus Sabulitectum sp.; assembly: GCA_023136985.1. GTDB lineage: Bacteria > Fermentibacterota > Fermentibacteria > Fermentibacterales > JCC-6 > Sabulitectum. The sequence continues at coordinate 2,819 of JAGLQD010000205.1, forward strand.
GCAGCTGTTCAGGCGAAAGCCCTGTCTTCTGAAACTTGTCAATCAGTAACTGATAGTACTCGACTGTTCTCTGAATCTTATTCATAGTTTTCTAAACCTTTGGAAAAAGTACATTGTCAGACTTTACCGAATTAAATCTTCTTTTGATAGAATACCCGAACCTTTTCAGTGAAGCAACCCCGCAACAAATCGCTTTGAATAACCGGCACAAGGGCTTGTAGAGGTACTTTCCGCTGTTGATACAATACTTCACTAATCGCAGCATCAAACGAAAACTCCAACCGCCGCAAGCAGCAGAGTATCTGTAAACCAGAGAAAAACAGAAGACAGAAACCGACTGTTCGCCCCGGGGGACGGGAAACTAGACACTCCTCAAATTAACTGTTCCAGCACTATAATGGATAATAGTCTTTAATTTTCCTGATCAAATCAGCAGGGACTCTGTCAAGCTCAAGAATTGCATCCCAAACCTGCTGAATCTGCCTCAATAACTTCCCTTTAACACCACTTGGATCATAGGCTTTCATCAACGCATACAAAATGACAGGGTTGAAAACATGTGATCCGTATGCCAGGTAACGACTTTCCCAGGACGAGGGGCCAAATTGCCTCTTAAACATGTAAATGGGTTTGTACCGATGGAAATTTGCTAAATGGTCAAACGCAAGCTCTAATGTCAGTTCTATGAGATGTCTTTGATCCTGCTCAGATACATGTTTATAGGAAAGAGGGGCAGTACCCAGAGTGGCCATAGCGTATCCCTGCTCTTGAAGAAGGCGAAAAGATTCGGTAATCAATAACTGGTTCGTACCGCGAACAGTCCTTTCTCTTCTACGCATCAAATCAAAATATATGCCCATTCTCGCATAGATCGGTGTGCATACCACGAACGCTTCAACCTGATCGTTGAGTATGGCCAGAAAGTACTTCCGCTCTTCAGGATCGTCGAGCCTGGGTTCACCTATTAAAAATGAAAACTCTCCGGAACCCTTGAATTTCTGCCAGGCAGCAGAAAGCTCCCTCATTTGATTCTCCCAGTCTATTCTCTGTTCAGAAAGAGGGCAGTATTCCACCACTGACAAACCATGCTTCTTCGCACTTCTAGTATCGTTGCGAAGATTCTTATACTTTCTACCCGCCCACGACAGCTTGTCGAATTCGAATAACGGTTCTTCGCCGATCTTGATCATACCGAAGCCCTTTTCTTTAAGAACATCGTGACAGCGTTCAGTTACAGCCTGGAAACAGCAAAGCCATTTGCGGGAGCTGCAGAAGGAACTGAATTCATCTGAAAAAATTGAAAGATCAGAAAGATCACAGACCGGATCGCCTGCAACAAGAGCAACATTTACATGAACAACATAGGCAATTACCCCTCTGATCCCGGATGGAGAAAAAAAGTAAGACTTATCGTCTCGGAGTATGTTGTACGACTGAGATTGGTACCCAAAACATTTCAGTTCTTCAAGCACTTGCTGTCTGTGGCTTTCTTGAGGCATATCTACGATCTCCCTTCTTCTGGCTAATGGCAATGCAGGGAAACAATCTTTGTAATCAGTGTGAAGCACAGACATGAGTTATACACCATTATTCAACCCCCCATCCTTCATAAGTTTATAATACCGAGGGCAGTGTCAACATGTCAAAGCACTCATTCGAAATAACTCATTGTTCTACTATAAAATCCAT
>JAGLQD010000206.1 GCA_023136985.1 Candidatus Sabulitectum sp.
TATTCTACTTCACATGGGTAACCACAGGTCTCTCAGTTTCATTGGGACTTCTCGTGCTCATTGTTGGAACTCCGCTTGCTCTTCTCTTTTTGCTCTCAGTCAGAGGACTTGGATTTGTTGAGGGTAGAATGGTGGAAGCATTACTGGGCGTGAGAATGCCGCGAAGAGCAATTACCCCTGGCGATGGCAGGAACTGGTGGGCTAAGTTCAAGATAATACTCACCACAAGAAGCACCTGGACCACATTGATCTATTTGTTTCTTCATATGCCACTTGGAATAATTTACTTTACTCTGATTGTTACACTCTTCAGTCTTGGATTGTCCTTCATAGGAGCACCGGTGATTCAATACGGTTTGCATGAGCCATTTATCAGTCCGGAATTCTGGGTACCTTACTACGCCATGCCATTTGTTGTGGCCACAGGTGGAATGCTCATCGTGCTGACTCTTCATCTTGCAAAGGGAATCGGTACACTTCACGGTCGTTTTGCTAAAATTATGCTGGTAAGTTAGGAGAACATGAAACTATTAGCCTTCTATGCCGCAGGTCTTCTGATGCTCTGCGTGATGGTGTTTGGTGGCATAGAGGGTTTCTCTTTCAAAATTTACATTGAAACTGGCAATGGCTTTTCTGAGATCACTGAGTTCAATACAGAGCAACCCAATGCCGACCACGGGCTTACTGCAAAGCATCATGAACTTTCAGTTGCAAAGAGATCCTCAAGATATAAAGGCCAACCTCATCTCTCAATCGATCTGTGAGTTCGAATTCGCTTTGGGGTGCCAAAAAGAATAATGAGTTTGGATCGGTCTTGGCAAAGATTGATGTGTTTCATATTCTACAGCATGGGCAAAAACGAAAAGCTTTTCGAGCAGGTACTACTTGGTCGGTCGGACGCCAATATTGCTTTTAGTAGGTTATGCGTTCTTCTTGGTCGAATTGGCTTTGATGAGCGTGTTAGAGGCGATCATCATATATTTACCATGAGGGGAGTGGAAGAAATTCTAAACTTGCAGCCCAGAGAAGGCAAAGCAAAATCCTATCAGGTTAAGCAGGTTAGGAATGTTATTCTCAAGTATGACCTTCGCATTGGAGAGTAGATATGGATAGTAGATACGAAATCATCATTTTCTGGAGTAAAGAAGATCAGGCATATATAGCTGAAGTTCCCGAGCTTCCCGGTTGTATGGCAGATGGTGAGACTTATCAGCAAGCATTATCCAGTGCTGAGCAGATTATACAGGAGTGGATTGAAACTGCTAGAGAACTTGGACGTTCTATTCCTGAACCCAAAGGTCGTTTAGCTTACGCATAAAAAGGCTTCTTCATCCAGTTTCCTACCTG
>JAGLQD010000207.1 GCA_023136985.1 Candidatus Sabulitectum sp.
AGAATGGATCCCAGTCACATGGCAGAAGTGTCCAGCAGGATTGTTAACAGAGTTAACGGGGTGAGCAGAATTGTTTACGATATCAGTTCAAAACCACCGGGAACTATTGAGTGGGAATAGCGCACAAGGCCCTCTATACAGCAGCGTAAACATACCCATTAAGGGTAGCGTTAACAGTATTGAAGAACACCCGGGTCCTTCACATTTTCCGTGCCCGGTGAAGGGACAGAAATGAAGTTTAAACCAGGTTATCAGGCTCGAGACTATATGGGAATACTGGCAGGATCCGTGCTGTTTGGTATTGCCTACTCGTGGTTTCTTTTTCCATTCAGGATCTCTCCCGGTGGAGTGGGGGGTCTTGCACAGATCCTGACGCACCTCACCGGGATTTCTGAAAGTCTCTGGATGTTCGGTTTTAACATTCCTCTGTTTGTGATCGGGTACATTTTTGTGGGGAAGCAGTTCGGAGTTCGCAGCTTTGCCGGCATGCTGATGTCGAATCTTATGTGCTGGGTCTTTGATCCCACGCATCTCAACTGGATCCCAGGGGGCGCAAAGCATGTTTATAATGTTGCAGCAGCTGGAGAGATCCCGAGATTTGCTGTGTTTCTCAGCGGTTCTTCAGAAATGGATATTCTTCTGGCTTCAGTAGCCGGTTCAACTCTGCTGGGAATCGGGCTTGGCTTTATCTTCAAATTCAGAGGTTCTACAGGTGGCACAGACATTCCTGTTGCCATACTGAAAAAATACACAGGAGTAAGCATAAGTACCGGATACTGGATGGTGGAAAGCCTTATCATTGTTCTTGTAGGAGTAATGTTTGAAGACCCCAAGCTGGTCATCTGGGCTTATCTGAACCTGTTTCTTGCCACAAAGATGACAGACCTGGCTGCGGAGGGAATGCCCTTTGTAAAAGCATGTATGGTTATCACAAGTAAACCTGACCAGGTCAGAGATGCTATTTTCAAATCATTGAACAGAGGGGTGACTTTTTTGAAAGCCGAAGGTGGATACGAAAGAAAACCTATGGATGTTATCTATGTCTGTGTTCACAGGAGGCAGGTAATGGTGCTTCACCGACTGGTTAAGGATATTGATCCGGATGCTTTCATCGTTCTTCATGATGCATACGATGTTATGGGCTACGGGTTC
>JAGLQD010000208.1 GCA_023136985.1 Candidatus Sabulitectum sp.
GGTTGCACTCACAGCGCTTTTGTCATCGTATTGACCAAAAATCACATAGATAGTTGATGGCATGGTTCCAGGGGGTGTAAATGTGTAATTGCCTCCCTGCCAGCTACCGTTGGACTGGGTACCAGGCAGCAGATCAACCCAGCCTTCAATGGGATCATCTATGTCGTTTCCAAGACTCCAGCCGATGAAATCTCCCTCTTTGGTAAGAGGATCGTAGTTGTGAGTTTCATCTCCGTGGTCGCTCATCTGATAGCTGACACTTATACTGACACCATCATTCAGCACTGAAGTATCCAGTTCAAACATCATGCGGCCCCGGCTGAACTCACCGTTTGTTCTGCTGTCCATTGTAACGAAATTGGTTGAGTTGCCCCCCCAGTTGGGATCAGGGCAGTGAATTCTGTGGCGACTGTGGAGGTCTCCCCAGAACTCCATATCTCCTGCACCCGTTATAACGTTCTCAAAATTCTGTAGTGCCAGTTGAATAACTGATCCGCCGCCGGTTACTATGAAAACACCTTCTTCAGGGCTGATGGTTTCGGTTGTGCCCCTCCAGGTTTTCAGCCTTATGTACAGATCATCTCCAGCAGTGGTATAGTTGGAAAGGTCAAGAATAGCGGCTGCAATGTTGCGATCAAAAGCCCCGGTGGAAGTTCTGTCAGTCTGAAGAACATTGTCAGACATCCTGATAATACGCCCTGATCCGGTAGAGTTGAATGACCACATCATCTCAGCGTTTCCACCCACCTCAAAATCCCAATAGAGGGGAATAGAATCAGGAACCCACTCTCCTCCCTCCAGATCGTCTTCCCAGAAGGTCATAAGTACATCACCGGGAGACTCCCCTTCAAATCCCTCCACATTGATCTGATCTCCCAGTTCAGGAGAAGACGTCTCTGGAAGGTTCCAGTTGATAACATTCAGAAGGAATGTTCTTCCGTCATCGGAGTAGGAAGCAAAATCATGGGCACCGTAGTGAATCCTTCTTTTCCAGAGAGAAGTCTCATAAATCACAGAAACACCGGACAGATCTGAAAGTGAGTCGGAGAAAGAAGTGATAAGCTGTGTGTCGTCTGTAAATCCCGTGAGAGTGGACACTTTGGCACCGGGAATCAAACTGTCATAGGCAAAAAACGGGTATGAATCGTCAATGTTGTCGTGTATAGGGTGCTCAACGATCTCGTACATTTTACAACCAACACCAACCACACTATTTGTAAAGTCTCCCATAAAGAATACCTCATCAGCATCCTTGGCATCCAGTGCGATAATTGGTACCCGAATTGACCGCAGAGTGTCAGCAATGCTGATATGACTGTTCCCTCCGGACATAACCCTGAGGAAAACCAGATCAACTCCGGTGCTGTCATAGTCGTAGGTTGACAGCTGATCATCTGAAAGTGGAATCCTGCGGAATCCCCACATGTCAAGATAGTCCAACAGAGCCTGCTGGTGAACAGTTGGAGAGTGGGCAGTTGAGTCACCATCAACATTCACCACAATTGTAGCGTCCGGAGGAGGAGGCATATAGAAGAGGGGGTCGAAATTGTGGTAGATACCCAGGTTCCGGGGAGTTATCATGGTCTGCATAACCGTCTGATACACATCACCCATGTATGTATCCTGAAGGGTCAGTTTGATCATTATATGGCGAACTGCATCACTGTTGAATTCGTCCAGCGGCATAGGACCCAGAAAATTTCCAGAACCATCAAGATAGTTAAACTGAATTGATACTATGCCTGTGCCGGCAACACGGTTCATACTGCCGTCATCTGTTATACGGAGAATATAGTCAGAATCAAGGTAGATGTTCCGGTATTCGGAATTAGAAAGAAACTTGTTTCCATCCCTGTCTGAATAGAAGTCAAAATTACCTTCCGCAGCAACCTCAACAGGATGCCACTCGCTTTCCGTCCACCCTCCTCTGGGCATATAGCCCGCCCATATCATCTCGTCAGAGAGCATCTCAAGTGCCAGTCTGCCTGTTGTTGCAAGCTGATTCTGCCTGCGGGTGAAGTGAAACTGCTCTGTTCCCTTCACGAAGAACATGTAAACAGCGGTGAACAGAATTCCCAGAATACCGATCACAACAACCAGTTCAATGAGAGTCATTCCAGTTTTAAAAATGCGTTTTTTCATTCCACTCACCTCCTATAGAATGGTACTGAGGCTTATGCTGTCTGCTCCAGCTGCCCCTGTCCATGTTACACGACATCTTACATGCTTGGCTTCAGGATATTCGCTGTACGGCGTATCTATCCATATGGAACGGGTAAACATATCCACGGTCTCAAAAGGCGTCTGCCACCCGTCATTCATGGATACAACATCCTGAGTTCTGACATGTTCAATACCCTCGCGACAGATCTCAATTGCTCTGCCCTGGTCATCCATCTGATCTGACATCTTAATGATGTGCATAAAGAAGACAGCGATTCCAGTAACGACAATTGCAAGAATGATCGCTGCGATGACAACCTCGATCAAAGTGAACCCGCTCCCCCCTTTTCGCCGTGACCTGAGAACATTCATAACAACTCCTGTCTGTTTGTGTTTCTATCAGTGTAAAATCTTCTGGTTAATTCTATTGAAACCGAGTCTCCTGATGAGACTGCCACAAATACTTCTACGGCATTATCTCCCTGAGAACCTACGGTTGTTTCTATTGTGTAAGGATGACCCCATAAAGTATCAGGTCTAACAGTTCTGCCCGGCTCTGGAATTTCTTCCAGTCTTTCGATCTCTGCGATCTCCACACGGGCAAGGGTAAATGCTCCCTCTTGAAGTTCCAGAGTTCTTCCACCTCTTACAAAGGATATCAAAGCCACAGAAAGAGCGGCAAGAACCACAAGAATAATAACCGAGGCCACCACAAGTTCTACAAGGGTAAAGCCTTTTTTCACAGATCCAGCCCCTCTATGGTATGAAAAACCCTGATTCCACCATCTGATTCGTAGATGGAAAATATATAAGTCTCTCCTGGAATTCTTCTGCCTCTGTACTGATTCAAAGCAGAGAATGACAGCTTAACCCCATCACCGTTCACAGGATTAAAACGTGCATCAACACCATCTTCCGAGATACTGAAGAAATCAGTCTCGCCGCCATCGGCATCACCGATAAATATTTCTCCGGCAAGAAGTTCCTGAATGTACCCGGATGAGGATGCGATAACTGCAATTCCGTCAATAAAGCCTGTGAGTGTATTTCCCTGACCCTGAAATCTTCCCTGCCAGCCCAGCTCGTAGACCATCTCTGGGTTGAACTCTGTAAAACCATCAAACCCAAGGCGGAACCATCTATCGCTGCCCACCGGCATATCCCACATACCGCACAACCCGGTTCTTCCCCCTACACTTCCCCATGAAGACAAAGAACCACCGGGGCTGGATCTAATGATCTCTCCGGTGGACCCGGAATAAACGGAAAGAGAAAATCTGGTGGCAAAAGCCATGTCTTCCATTCCGTCGTTGTTAAAGTCTCCACTGAAAGCATCCACCACATGTGCAACTCCAAAAGAGGAATTTACCTGGGAAGCGGAACCGAACATCGTTCCATCAGAAAGAAATGCAGGACAGGTTCCTGAGGGTGAACCAATACTGACAGCTTCACCTGAGAGCAGGTTGTAGAGAGTTCCCGCATTGGAGCCTCCGGTAATAATAAGCAAAGGAGACCCGTTAGGAGCTTCTGTGGCAAAGAGTCTTGAACCTGAAGAAAGAACTCTGGAATCAATCATTGTCTGAACCTGTACACCGTCAGAGTTCAATACTGCAATAAGTGTTTTTCCTCCACCTTCAAAAACCACAACTGCCCCCTCTGCTCCCTGGTAGACAAAAGGAGTTCCGGCAGCAGGAAAAAGATCTGTTTCGAAGGTGTACTCAGACACAGGATTGAAAGTATCTCCGCTGAAAAAAGTGATAAGAACCGAGGTCTGGTCTATTTTTTGAACTGATACAAGGCGATCCCCAGCAGGGATAAACACAGCATCCTGCGGATTCTCTACTGAATAAAAACCTGTTCTAATACCAGCGGTGCCTGTTTCCAGATGGGTGAATTCCGTTGAAACAGCAGCAAGCTCGAAATGGAGAGGTTCAGATGCAACACCGGGGCCTCTCTGCGAAAGCAGAAAAGCAAGCCCGTCTGCGGCACTTGATTCAGAAAGGGCGATCTGTGCGGAACTTATTCTTTCCACATGGGCATCAACAAGCCTTCTGGTAAGTCCAATAAGAAGAGAAGCCGCCATCATTACGATCACAGCGGCAAGCAGGGCGATCATCAGCGCTGCTCCGCGGTTGTTCTTTTTCGATAGTTTTTTGTTTTTCATCATACACACTTCATACGCAAATAGCTTGCCAGTGATTATTCCTGTTTTATACAGCAATACTTCCGTTATTGTGTGCGTGTGTGTGAAGCACAGGTGACTCTTGTGTGAAGCGCGGTTCACACCGATGCATAGATCCCTCCGGGCCTTCTGATCACAAGCCCCTGCAATTCCAGTTCAAGAAGCCTTGTGTTTATGGCGGAAGCATTCTGATGAAGCGCCAGTGAAAGTTGAACAGCGGTGGAATGATTCTCTGACAGAGAGGCCAGTATGGGATCTGATGATACAGGAGCTGATACCGGTATGGTAGAAATGCCGAGTTCTGCTATCAGTTCTTCCGGTGAAAGAACTATTCCAGCACCATCCCGCAGGAGTCTGTTTGACCCCCTGGTGGATGAT
>JAGLQD010000209.1 GCA_023136985.1 Candidatus Sabulitectum sp.
CCCGGAACGGCAAATACATCCCTGCCCTGATCAAGTGCGGTGCCCACTGTTATCATGGTTCCACTTCGCTCACCGGCCTCAACAACAACAACCGCCTGTGAAAGACCGCTGATCAGCCTGTTTCGTTCAGGAAACATGTACCTGGCTGGCCTGGTTCCCGGTGGATACTCTGACACAAGACAGCCCGAGGCTGCAACCCGTTCACCAAGAGAGCTGTGCTCTGGCGGGTATATGATATCAAGACCACAGCCAAGAACCGCAACCGTTGGTGTGCCGCCGTCCAGTGCGCCTCTGTGAGCCTCGCCGTCGATTCCACGGGCAAGCCCGCTTGCTATGCAGACCCCTGCGCGGCTTAATTCCATAGAAAGCCTCCGTGCTGTTTTCCTGCCGTACAGCGAACATCTTCTGGAACCTATTACAGCCACTGTGAAAGGTAGTTCAGCTGGTGAGTATCTTCCCCTGTAGAACAGAATTGCAGGTGGATCAGGAATATCAGCAAGATGCCCGGGATAGCCCTCACCACTGAAGTAAACAGCTTTGATCCCAAGCTCTCTGCAGATATCAAGAGATTTGCTGAATGAAGAATGCTGCACAAGATCTGCGAGTCGCTCTGGTGTATGTATAGACAGAAGTCTGCGCAGTTCACTCCTGGAAGGCTGCCCGGAAAGCGCAAGCTTTAAGAGGGATCTGAATCTTTCCGTCTCTCCCGGAGGATCAGTTTTCCCAGTCTCTCCAGAAATTCCTGAACCCCCTTTCCAGTTGCGGAACTAAGCGGCATGGTGCCTTTGGGAAGCGTAGCAAGCAGAAGCTCTTCCTGCTCTTCCGTTACAGTGTCGCACTTGGAAAGAATTGCCATGGCACTGATACTTTTAAGATCTGTTCCATACTCCAGCAGTTCATTTCGCAAAGTGGACAGCTGCTCACTTGGAGTAACCTCCATATCCGGCGAAAGTACAAACACCAGAATTCTGTTCCGCTCCGCATGGCGAAGAAATCGAAGCCCGAGCCCCACACCCTTGCTGGCTCCACGGATAAGACCTGGCAGATCTGCAACCACATAGCTGAATCCATCTGTGAACTTTACAACACCAAGAGACGGACTGAGAGTGGTGAAAGGATATCCTGCAACTTTTGGTCTGGCAGCACTTATCCTGGAAACAAGTGTAGACTTGCCTGCATTGGGGAAACCGACAAGCCCTGCGTCAGCCATGAGCTTCAATTCAAATCTAAGTTTCAGATCTTCCCCGGGCCTGCCTTTTGTGCAGACACGAGGTGTTCTTCGCTCTGGTGTGGCAAAATTGGCATTTCCCAGACCGTGCTCGCCGCCTCTGGCTATCAAGATCCTCTGACCTGGTTCTGTCATATCCGCCAGCAGAACACCTGTTTCAAAATTGTAAACCTCTGTGCCTGGTGGAATGTAAAGAACAAGATCTTTCCCCCTGGCACCTGTCATGTCATTTCTTCCCCCGGCTACACCCTTCTCCGCACGAAAGATGGAGCCGTTGGTAAAGTCCACAAGGGTGGTGAGTTTCCGGTTGACTTCAATCCACACATGTCCACCTCTGCCACCGTCCCCACCGCTGGGGCCCCCCTTGGGCATATACGCCTCTCTTCGAAAAGCCACAATACCGTCTCCGCCTTTTCCAGCTTTCACGGTGATGACTACTCTGTCAAGAAATCTTCCTTCCACTGGAATACCTTTCTTCCAGGAGTGTGACTGACAATGGGCTTCGAGCAGACGAGCCACAGAGGCGAGTCAGAATTCAAGCGAATTTGAAGAGAAAGCACCAGAGCCAGAAATCGAGTGCGTCCCGGCGTTAGCCGGAATACAACGCTATTTAATGATAATTTGCTTGGATTGTGGCCGTTTATGTGGTCTCCTATGCCGATGCTGCATTCCCCTACTACGCAGGGGAGCGCATTGTTTCCAGCTTTGTTGCTTACTCGGTCATGCTCCTGGAGAAGGGGCGCCTGACAGCGCCCCTCCGTCTGTATATCGTTAATAAGAGAAACTCACTGTGAATAGCGGTTTACTCTGTCAATCTTTTCTTCGCAGAGACTTATAGCATTCTGCGCTGCTGAAACCATATTCTGTGCCTGACTTGCTCTGTAACCGGTTACCTGGTTAAGGAATGATATGGCAGAATTAAGCTCGCTTATTGCGCTCTCCCATGTTCCTACATTGGTAGGAACAAGTTCGCTTATTCTGGCTTTTGAGCTTCCACTCTGATAATAGAAAGCCCCAACCATGTAGTTTGCCACAGGGTCACCGGGGTAAGCACTGTGAAGTCTGTTGAATACTCCCTGCATTGCACCACGCTGTCCGCTGTCTCTGTAAACTGTTGCCAGCATCAGGTAGGCCTGCCTGCTTCCACTGGAT
>JAGLQD010000021.1 GCA_023136985.1 Candidatus Sabulitectum sp.
CCCTTTGCAGTAGCAGAAACTAATGCTTCCTCAACTGTAAAACCACACTGACAAACAGCCAGACTTACAATCAATGGCATTGAATCACAGAAACAACTCCCCGGGTTGAAGTCGGTAGCCAGAGCAACCGATGCACCGGCATCAAGTAATTTTCGTCCAGGTGGAAAAGGTTTCTTAAGAAAGAGAGCAGTTCCCGGCAGGAGCGTGGCCACAGTATTGCTTTCTGCGATCAGTTCTATGTTTTCGTCAGATATGGAAAGAAGGTGATCTGCGCTTACTGCGCCTGTCTTCACCGCAACGGCTGCTCCACCGGTATCATAGAACTCATCAGCATGTATCTTAAGCATAAAACCAAGTCTGGAAGATGCATCCAGATATCGAGTTGCCTGATCTTCTGTGAAAACCCCCTTCTCACAGAAAATATCAACAAACTCAGCTATTCCCTGTTCCTTGACTCTGGGATTTACATGGTTAATGAGATAGTCGATGTATTCATCATGTCTATCCTTGAATTCTTCCGGAACCTCATGCGCCCCCATAAAAGTCGGAACAATGGTCTGAGGAACTTCCTCTCCCACCTTTCCAGCGATCTCAAGACATCTGAGTTCAGTTGTCAGATCAAGACCATAACCGCTTTTCGCCTCCACAGTGGTTGTTCCATTGGACAGCATGATAGAAAGATGATGCCTCATATTTTCTTCGAGAACAGCGTTGGAGGCTGCTCTTGTTTTTTTTACACTGTTTAAAATACCACCGCCGGCAGCTGCTATTTCCTCATAATCAGATCCTGCTGCACGCATGGCGAATTCTTCCTGTCGGGTTGCCCCGAAAAGAGGATGTGTGTGCGAATCAACAAAGCCGGGGGTAACAACCTTACCCCCGGCAGAAATTACTTCTGTATCACTAAGTACTTCGCAATAGTCTTCAACAGCTGAACTGGACCCTACCCAGACAACTCTGCCCTCACTCACAGCCAGAGCCGCATCTTTAACAAGACCTATTCCAGCAGCACCACTGCCACCCATGGTAAGAAGCTCTCCGATATCTTTCAGAACAAGATCTGTTCTTACTTTCACCTGAGATCTATGCTTCTGGTATTATGGAAGCGACCTTTCTGGCTCCCATGCGGTGGAACTTGACACGGCCTTCTATTTTGGCGAAAAGAGTGTCATCACTTCCTTTGCCCACATTAAGACCAGGATGTATTCTGGTACCTCTCTGACGAATAATTATGGTTCCTCCGCTGACATACTTTCCGGATGGAGCCTTAACTCCCAGTCTTCGTCCTGCGGTATCCCTTCCATTCCTGGAACTGGAGGATGATTTTTTATGTGCCATATCACTACCCTTTCTAAGTATCTCTGAATCAGTTAGCAACTACCATCCTGGTAGATGCAGAACGCCCACCTGAAATGTATCTAACCTGATACACCCCTGCTGGAAGTGTCGAACCGGCGCTGAACGAGTGTGTTGTAACGCCAGCTGGTATGTTCTTCTCGTACACAGTTCTGCCGGAAATATCATAAATTTTGAAGTTTCCAGCAATGCCTGTGTCAGGAAGCGAAAAAGTGCAGGCGTTGTATACTGGATTCGGTGCTACACCCATGCGTATGAAAGTACTTTCAGTGGAAGAATCCTCAATTCCAGTTGCAAAAACAAAGTTAACTGGAATCATCACTTCTGCCCCGACCACAACGCCGTTATTGCTCTGTGAGCCAAGCCCTGCCACTGTAACTGTTACATCATAAGTGCCTGGCACAAGAGCCTTGGAGTAGCCGCCATCCACCACATCGGTGCGGCAGAAGCGAAGAGGAGAAGAGTCAAGCCCGTCTGCAACCTGAACCTCCACTAGAGCATCAAGTGGATTACCTCCACCGTCTTTAACCGTACCGTAAATTCCATAAGTACTGGTTTCACAGAATTCAAGCATAGGCATGTAATTGGCACTGGCAATACCAGGCCAGTCGGGGTCTGACTTGATATCTGATACTTCAATAGTGTGATCTACAGTACCGACCTCGCCGTACGACCAGTCATTCACATCACCGTTTGTGGGGTACCAGGCTGCTCCCGGTATCCAGATGTCCCATACTCCAGCACCGTAGTATGCGCTGATTGACGGATGATTGGCGTAAGCATTGGCCTGTGCGGTTACAAAATCCAGATCCTGAATAGGCTCTGTTGTGCTGAAATTCCACACACAGTTCACACATTCCGCCCCGCTGTGAAAAGACAGACCTGTGGCGAATGGATGGGTATAGTTATTCTGGGCTGGCCAGCTCTGCATGGTAATGTCTCTCATCGCAGCAGTTTCCGGTTCGGAAAAAGCGGTTGATCCACCGCCGCCGCCTGGCCCCATATAGCTGCAATTCCTGTTGAGATCAATGTTGTTTGCGTTGTAGCGCTCACCTGCCACATATCCATCCGGATTGAGAATGCTGATTACCCAGACCTCGGAGTTGTCAACAACATAAGTACACAGGTCACTGGTTCCGTAGTTATCAGTGAGAACCTCCAGGAAATTCAGACAGGACATCCCGGCTGTTTTTTCATCTCCGTGAATGTTGCCTGTTATTCTTATCTCCGGCTCCGCCTCATTATCATTAACATTATCGCTGACTATTACCGCGTAGATCTCTCTTCCCTGTACAGAAGTTCCAATCTGCTCGATCCTGGCAATGTCAGGGTGTGCCGCCACAACAGCATTCATTGATGCATTGATCTCAGCAATGGTTGGATAGGCAACAAGCGGAGTGGGAACCTCTTCTGTAAAAAGTCTGTAACCCATGTTGCTAAGTGCAGTTTCCTGCATGTCATTCACATAAAGTCTGACCTTTGTACCGAATACGCCTTCAATGTCGTAACCGTTATCGTGAAAGTATTCAATATCAATTCTTGTAACATTCGGAACCATAACAGAATACCCGCCAGCAAGTCCGGCAGAAACTCCCAGAACAAGCAATACAAATATGTACTTCATCTTGCTTTCCCTTCTGTATTTAACAAAAATTTATCTGTGCGAGGATGCGCAACTATGATTCAAGGGGCTTCAAAGGTCAAGCTTGCCAACAAGGGTATCAATTTAGTAGAATCGAGCTGCGGTCGGGGCGTGGCGCAGTTCGGTAGCGCACCAGCATGGGGGGCTGGGGGTCGCTGGTTCAAATCCAGTCGCCCCGACCAAAGGTACGATCACCTCTAAATGCTTGATTCTTTCCCGATGCCTCTGGCGGTTCTTATCCCGGCCTATAATGCGGCGGCTTCTTTGCCCGGTGTGATTGGCGACGTTTTTCGCTTCGTGGCTCCGGAGGATGTGTTGGTGGTGGACGACGGGTCGAGCGACGGGACGCGCGAGGCGGCGGAGCGGGCAGGCGTGCACGTGGTGAGTCATCCGGTCAATCGAGGGAAAGGGGCTGCGCTCAGGGCGGGATTTTCCTGGGCCCTGGATCGTGCGTACGAGGCGGTGATCACTCTGGATGCCGACGGCCAGCACGATCCGGAGTCGGTGCCGGACTTTGTTCGCAAGTGGAAAGCAAGCGGCGCGGATCTTGTCGTAGGTTCCCGGATGGCGGACCGGCGAGGGATGCCCTTAGAGCGGGTGTGTTCCAATACATTGACCTCGTGGGTGATCTCGCGGCGGGCGGGGCAACGGATCGAGGACAGTCAGTCGGGGTATCGGCTGATCGCCGCGGAGGTGCTCCGGCGGATCTCGCTGGAGACGGATGGGTACGAGATGGAATCGGAGCTTTTGATCAAGGCCGCACAATCGGGGTTTCGGATCGTTTCCGTGCCGATCCGAACGGTGTATGCGGACGAGACCAGTTTCATTCATCCGCTTCGGGATACGGGGCGGTTTATAGCGTTGGTGTGGAGGAGTTTTTCCTGGGCGTGAAGCAGCGACCTTACATTCTTCTGACGAACGACGATGGGATCAACGCTCAGGGGTTGGCGGCATTGAGAAAGGCTTTCGAGTCCTTTGGAGATGTGATGGTGGCGGCTCCGGATCGAGAATGCAGCGCGGCGGGCCATGCGATTACGCTGCGCAAACCGATTCGGGTGCATCAGATAGATAAGACGATCTTTGAAATAGAGGGGACCCCGACGGATTGTGTTCTGATTGCGATTTGCTCACTGATGGATCGGAGGCCGGACTTGGTGATCTCCGGCATCAATCATGGCCCGAATCTGGGGGACGACGTAACGTATTCGGGCACGGTCGGAGCGGCGATGGAGGGGGCGCTTTGGGGCATCCCGTCTGTGGCGATCTCAGTGGTGGGTCAGGAGCATGGTTCGTTTCGTGTTGCGGCGCGGATCGGCGTGCGTTTGGCAAAACAATTTTTGCAACAAAAAGGTCCACGGAACCTCTTGTTGAATGTGAATGTTCCCGATCTCCCGGAGGATCGCATTCGGGGCGTTCGGGTCACCAAACTTGGACGGAGAGGTCGCTTCGCGGAGGAGTTGGTGACTCGGAAAACGGATGCTCATGGAGCGGTGCGTTATTGGATCGGGGGAGAGGAGCCGGCGTGGATCGGGGATGCACAGACGGATACCACGGCGATAGAGGAGGGGTATGTATCCGTCACGCCGCTTCGTCTGGATTGGACGCACGATGAGACCATGGCGGACTTGGATACCTGGGGGGACCTCGCGCTTTGACGGAACAACTCGTCGGCTATTTGAGCCATTTTCCGAAGGAACTGGGCACGGTTTTAATCGCGATGCTTCCCATTGCCGAACTGAGGGGAGCGATCCCGTGGGCGCTGGCGAGTCCGCCCGTGGGCGGGGGATTGGGATGGCGGGAGGCATACTTCTATGCGGTGATCGGAAATTTTCTACCGGTGATTCCGCTGTTGTTGTTGCTGGATCCGCTGTCGTCCAGATTGCGAAGGTTTGAAGTTTTTGATCGCTTTTTCACTTGGTTGTTCGCCCGAACGCGAAGGCGGGGCAAACTCATAGAGCGGTACGAGGCGTTGGGGTTGA
>JAGLQD010000210.1 GCA_023136985.1 Candidatus Sabulitectum sp.
CAAGCCCCCCGGCCAGAACCCCGATAGATTCCAGTCTTTGAGCTTTCCTCGTTTCTATTTCAAGGGCTTTTATTGTGGAGATGTCCCTAATTATGCCGTCAATGGTTTGAATCTCTCCGGCGTGGTTCAAAGTGGCGTTTGCTGACACGGATGCCCAGAATGGGGTTCCATCCCCCCGAATCAGCTCCATCTCGTAGTTGTCTACCTTGCCTCTTCTTTGCATCTGTTCGAGAAAATATTCTCTGTCTGCAGGATTTCTGTATCTTTTCCACACAGGAGTCTCATAGATATCCTCCACAGATTCTGCCTGAAACATTCTTACCATAGCGGGATTTGCCGAGGCCACATAACCAGTGGAATTGGTTGTATAGGCTGCAACAGGAAGATTTTTTACAAGAGTTTGATATCTCAGGGTAGTTTTCTTAAATTCCTCTTCAATGGTCATGGCTCTTCGTTTTTCCGTCACTTCTTCAGTGAGCACAACCACACTCTCAACTTCACCGGAAAGATTCTTTACACTGTAAAATCTTTGATTTATCCATTTTTTCAGCTTCTTAAGATAAAAATCATCAAGGACCAGATCACCACCATTTTTGTACACATCAATAACTGATTGAGAATCAGAGCCAAGGTAGCTATCTTTCTCATCAAACTTCAGTTCTGTTTTTTTTCTGGAGAGTGCCTCTGAGACAGATTCTTCGGTCATCTCCCAGATCTTTACCCATCGGGCGTTACAAAGAATAAGATTTCCACACCTGTCCCGAACTGAAATACCCACAGGAGATTGGTCGATGATTGCTTTATGGATGAGATTTCCCTGAGAAGTCTCTGCTTTTTCAAGGCTTTCCTCAAGGTGAGAGATTCGCTTTAGCGCTGTATCAAGATCTGTTATTCCAGCATTCCTGCCCATGAAATTCTCCGTAGTAACAAAAGAGTTTGTCTGTCGGTCAACTACTTAATATATGATACCCGCAGAACAGTGGTATGTTTCCCTCTGGTTGTCTACGCGATCTACTGGAAATGCAGACAAAATGAAAGATGCGAACAAAACTGAAGGGATCATCTTATGCCTCTCCTGATGCTGCTTATTGGACTTTTCCCATTCAATGTTCACTGCGAATATCCAGGTGATCAGGCAGGCAAAGGAGCAACCCTCACAAGTTTTGGTTGCCTGTCTGCTGGAAACACTGCCCTGGATGCAAGTGGAAACACTCAGATTCTAATGGCGGCGTACGACAATGCAGGACTGTTCCTCTGGGCAGATTCTTTTCATTCTGGTCAAAGCTCGGAAATTTTTGCCGTTCAGCCATGGGACGGCGGTTTGATCTTCACCGGTTCGTGGAGCAGCCAAACCACCGGGGTTAATGCTCTTGCATGTGCTGTTTCCCCAAACTGCCAGAAAATGTGGACTTATTCTCTGGAGCTGGCCGATCTTGAAACATTTACCACTGCGACACAGGGAACAGATGGTACCATAGTGTGTGCTGGAAGAACAAACAGCTACGGTGCCGGTGGAAGCGATGTTCTTATGGTAGCACTGGATCAGTCTGGAAATGAACTCTGGCAGAAAACCTATGGGACTCCAGGAGAAGAAGCTGTTTACCATATCTCTTCATGCGGTGATGGAGGGTACATTCTGGCATGCCAAGCTATGGATTGGGGCGCCGGGCTTGGTGATTACTGGATCATACGAACAGACAGTGCTGGAGACACTCTCTGGACCGGTACTTACGGTGGTGCTGAATTTGAGTATCCATGGCGAGTGCTGCAAGCCGGTGAGAACTTCTATGTGGCTGGCAATACTCTTTCTTTCGGTGCTGGCAGTTACGACTGGTGGATACTGAAACTGGATTCCTCCGGAAACATGATCTGGGAGACTGTCTGGGGATTGAAAAATACAGACAGTTGCATGGCTCTTGCCATTCGAGATGGTGAAGCAGTGATTGGAGGTGCTTCAGAGACTGCTACCGGATCGTTTGAATCCGCTGTGGTGATCTTTGATGAAGATGGAGGTGTACTTGAAGAGTGGTACTATGACCCGGGAATGATCAGATCGATCAATACCCTTGAAAACAAAGGTTTTCTTTTTGGCGGGGTAACTTATGAAAGCAATTCTGCCCTCTGGACCATGTGCACAGACTCTCTGGGAAACAGCCCAGAAATGGGGATCTCACCTGACATCAGAAATACAGGTATCTCCCTCAGTCGGAATCCTGTTTCCTGTTCAGTGGA
>JAGLQD010000211.1 GCA_023136985.1 Candidatus Sabulitectum sp.
TGGCCGGGCAGGCAGAGACGGAGAACCTTCTCTATGCTGTCTTATGTGCAACAAAGACGGCGTACCTGTACTGGAAAACTTCGCCTACGGAGACACCCCTGAATACAGCAACATTCGACAAGTTCTGGAATTAATTAAATCCACTGAAGAAAACACCTTTGAGGTTCATCCATACAGATTAAGCAAGATCTCAGACATTCGATTACTTACACTAAAAACTCTGCTTGTGTATCTGGAACTGGCAAAGATCATCAGCCCGCTTTATACCTTCTTTGAATCTTACACCTTTAAATTCATAACTTCTGCTGAAGATATTCTTTCAAACTTCGCTAATGAGAGGAAAGAATTTGTAAAGACCATTCTGAGCAACTGCAAAACTGCCAAAATATGGACTACAGTAGATATAGAGAAAATTGTAATTGAATCCGGATCAAATCGCCAGCGGATTCTGACTGCTCTGGAATACTTCGATGAGAAGGAATGGATCAGCCTTCGTCCTAAAACTTCCGTAGATGTGTTTGAGATCATTCACAAGGAATTCGAGATTGATTCAACTGCCCGGGAACTGGCCGCCCTGTTCTTGCAAAAGGAAGAAAAGGATATTTCCCGTATTCACTCAATGATAGAGTTCTTTGAGGCAGATCTGTGTCTTGCAAAGAGTCTGTCTGCCTACTTCGGAGAGAATCTTGCAGAGAACTGCAACCGCTGCTCTGTCTGTTTGAACAAAGCTCCGACTCACTTACCGTTTACAGAACTTCCAACCATGAAACACTATGATTTTGAAACTCTTGTTCAGCCACTGGTTGATGCGGTGGATTCTCCACTATCAGTTAATCAGATAACCCGCTATTTCTGTGGAATACCCACACCCAGGCTTGTTCAGTACAAAGCCAGACGGATGGCCGGTTTCGGTCAGCTTGCGGCATACAACTACAAAACTGTAAAAGAATGGGTTCAATCACATAAGACCAATTAGCCGACTCCATTATGTGCGGATTTGCAGCGTGCCATCATTCATTCAGAAAAGAATTATGACCATGGTCCTGCGGGTGGCCAGTAAGTTAATCCCGAATCTACTGATGATACCGGCGTTAGAAAGAGCTGTATGCTTCTTACAACGCTTTGAAATGAGATTGGCACATGTTCCTGCTTTAAACGATTACAAAATGCTGCCCATTGAATTTGCTTTGAATCTATAAAGGCTTCATCAAATAGATCAAATGCAGAGATTAGTGTTGTTCCTCTATTCTGAAAAGTCAATCTTATGGCCTCTGAAAGTTGTGCTCTGTGGAAGCTGAACTGCCGGGATAATAACCATATATCGTAAAAATCTTTCATGCGACTGTTCAGCAATCCCAATTTCACCATTATCTCGTATTTCTCAGCAATAGCACTTTAGCACTCTGTCAAGCAATAGCTGTCGCGTCCTGCTAGCTCTCCAGAGCCCCAGCGGCGTTACTGGTTCAATTACATCGACACTTATTGTCTGACAGAATACTAGCGACTATAGCAGAAAAGATGTGGAGCCGGGAAACTGAGTAGGGTTGGAAGATATGCTTTTTCCGGTATCGGATAAACAATGTCTCCAAAACCGATATCAATCTGCATGTGTACTCTTGCTGTACCCAGATATGTCAGGAATCGGATTCTGATTCCATTGTAATCAGCATCTTGAATTATCGATTCTGTTTGAATTGATTCGGGGTCAAATGTAAGCCCATCAGGTTCAACTTTATATGCAATAATATCCAGAATCTGAGATACTATGGTCTCTTTTTCATTACTGGTTATTCCCAGCAGATCAATATCCATTGTTGGTCTGAATTCTGGAGAGCGCCATACCCTCAGCATCAATGCTCCTTTTAGAATGTAGCTGTGAGCATGGACTGATTTGGAGAGGCGGTATAAAAATCGCTCCATAGCGTAATATTGAAGCAGTTCGTTAAATGGGCGATGCTCCAATCTTGACTTGTTAAGAAGCTGCTGCCTGACGGAAGCGGATACATTCCTCACAGGCCAGCCTCCAGATAGGGCAGCATCACTTTTTTAACACGGCAGATATCTCCATACTCCAGAAGCTTGTTGTAATCAGTTCTCAGACGGTTTCTGTAAAGTTTGAGTGCCTCAAGCACTATATCCATACCTATTTTATTTCGAAACTTGAAGCAGTCCGCTATGGTTTTTTCAGGACTGTAGATTTTGATTGACACTCCATCAATTTGATGCTCTTCAATTCCAGCACTATAGCTGGCACTGGAAAACTTATGGACCTGGATGGGTGGGAAATCAAGTAGGGGTGCTTTAGAACCAGCAGGCAGAGAAATAAATATTCGGTGAGGAATCTGTGTTGTAATCTCATGGAATGCCAGTGCTGACACTAGACATATAACAGCCTTTGGGATTTTTACTGCAACTGCAACCAGATCGGGGTTGGAGCTCTCACCACTCTCTGCAAGTCTGTAAACGCCCCTGGCAAGCTGCTCGAGTATACCACTGTCTCGGAGTTGGCAAATGGTTCGAGGGTGTATCCCTGCTTGAACAGCAACACCAGTGCGAATAACCCCACCGTGCTCAAGAATAATACGTATGGCCCTGTCCGAAGCCGTACAAGGTGCTCTCTTTTTTTTCATGGATAGATTCCTCCCTACTTATCACCAAGTAGGGTAAATATTATCCACTCTCTCTATATGTGCAAGTTACAGCATACAATCCACGGTACAGACAACTTTTGAAACCTCGTATACGATTCGTCTCTTCTTAACAGATCCGATCCACAGCGATGAAGAATGGGTTCAATCACACAAAAACGCATCGCCTGACGAAGCAACAGGTCAGCATTTAAGTTACTTAAAAGATGTGAATTGCAGAAGCCTTCCATGATAACCAGACATGTGACCCCTGCCTCAAGTTAAGATCGCGCAATGAAGCGGGTGTGATAACAGCTGAGAAAACCGTTGTTCGGCATTGAACCTCTACAGCAAAACCATACCCTTCACGAGCAATCTCTGTTATGGTTCCCTCGAAATGGTTTCTCTCGCTGGTTCGACCTCTTCCTGACTCTGTGGAAACAACAATAGATTCGGGAGGAATTGCGATGTGCCCGGAGCCGGACCCTTCTCTGTCAGCCAGTGAAATCTCGAGACCATCAGAAGTTGTTGCTGTTCCTCCGGCTATTTCTACCCCGAAAACATTCTTCATTCCTACAAATGAAGCCATAAATGGGGTGGCAGGTTTAAAAAATATCTCGTCTATAGTTCCCTGCTGCTCGATAGTGCCGGATTTAACCACAGCTCCCCCGGTGCCCAGAGACAGGGCGTCGGTGAAGTCATGTGTTGCCATGACAAAAGTTGTTCCCGTTCTGGAATGAATTGCTTTCAGTTCCCTTCTGAGCCTTCCTCTGAACTGCGGGTCAAGAGAGCTCATGGGTTCATCAAGAAGCATAACGGCAGGGTTTGTTACAAGAGCTCTGGCCAGCGCTGTTCTCTGCTTCTCTCCTCCGCTCAACTTGCCTGGAAGTCTATCCATTAACTCTCCCAGGTCAAGCATTTCCACTATCTCGGGGACTTTCATACCCTCACAATTGCTCCATTTCAATCCATAGGTAATGTTTTCTCTTACCGTGAGATGAGGGAAAAGTGCACTATCCTGATAGACAATGCCTACCCCCCTTCGCCCTGATCTTACGCAGGTAACATCCCGTCCGAAAATTGTCACAGTTCCCTGCTTCAAAGGGGCAAGACCGGCAATGCTTTCAAGAATCAGTGTCTTGCCTGAACCGGTGGGCCCCATAAGCATGAAAAAACTTCCCCGAGAAATATCAAGATCTACCGGACCCAGCTGAAAAGCGGGAAAGGTGTTTGTGATACCTCTGAGCTCTATCATTAACGCTCCTCGACTCTTGCTGATTGTCCTGCAGTGGCAAAGCGAAGGGCGATGAATACAAGAAGACTGACTACAACAAGAATAAACGCTACCGGCTGGCTGTACTTCAGGCCATAGGCCTCATACCTTTCATACATCAGCACCGGTGCTATCATGGGATGGTAGGCAACTACTACAACTGCTCCGAATTCGCTAAGTGCACGGGCAGCACTCATTATCAGACCTGCTAGAATACTCCTCCATGCAAGAGGAAGGGTAATCTTCCTGAAAGTAGTAAATTTTGATGCGCCCAGGCTCATTGAAATATTTTCCAGTCTTGGTGAGACCGAAGCAAATCCTTCCCGGGCAGCATTAATAAAGAACGGTATAGCAACAAAAACCATTACTGCAATTATGCCTACTTTACTGCCCATCACCCGAATTCCCAGCTCAATCAGCACACGCCCGAACCAGTGATTTCTACCCGTCACTCCCAGAATAGCAATTCCGACAACAGGATGGGGAATTACAATGGGAATGTCTACAATGCTGAGAAGAAGCCGTTTTCCGGGAAATTCTTTTCTTGCCAGCAAATAGGCAAATGGAGTTCCCACAACAAGGCATATCAGAGAGGTCATACCGGCTGTGTAAAGACTTAGAAGAACAGAGTCTACAACAAGCTTATCGGCTAGAGCCTCCCTGATAGCAGAGGGTTCAGGAGCAGTCATCATACTGATCATCGGCAGCGCAAGAAATGCCAGTACTATCATGGCGGAAAATACACTGACCCAGAAGAATGCTCCTTTGTTAAGCATTTATCTTATTCAGTTAATGAGGCAATGTCAGATGGAATTTCGGAGAAAATAGTTTCAGGTGAAATTCTAACTGGAATGAAAGGAGGCTGACCCATATCATCAAGAACTGCAAGGCCGCCTTCTGCACTAAGGAGGAAAGCAACAAACGCTTCAGCAGCCTCAGCATTAGGAGCATCTCTCAGAATAGTTATTCCATAAGCAATTGGAGCACCCGTTACAGTTTTTGTTGATCCAGGTTCACTTCCAGCAATTTCGGTTGAGGCTGTTGCATAGAATTCAGCCAGGTCAGGGTCACCAAGATTAACTTCAGGAACGAGTATCACGTATTCAAGATCGTGCTGGACTGCCACGGAAAGGTATTCAAATGCATAGTCCAGGTGGCCACTTTGAAGCAGTGAGATAAGCTCAACTGATTTTGGTCTGATGTTGGCTTCATTTCTGCCATTGATCAGCTCATCAAACAAGCCTGGCTGGTGGTAGAAATCTTCTGTAAGCTGAAGAGTAAGAAGCGTTCTGTAGCCGCAGGGATCCGCATTCGGATCTGAGTGTCCCCACTCAACGCCATCGCGACCCAGAATCTCAAACCAGTTGTCAGAAGTGATTTCGGAAGCAAATCTGCTGTCTGGAACGTAACAGAGAACCATCTGGTTGGTGGCGAAAACACAATTCCAGTCTGTGTATTCATCTATCAGCATGTTATCGATAACCCTGTAGTCAGCTGAAGCCATTACATCACACTCACGGTCAAGCTCTGTGATTTTTCTGGCGCAGGCAACGCTTCCACCGGCTTCTCTCTGAACATCAACATCGGGATACATCTCTTCGAACATCTGTTCTATAGTCTCAAAAGGAACAATCAGGCTACCGGCGTGAAACATTGTAACGACACCTTCGGGAGCAGCAAAAACGGTAACTGCAAGTCCCAGGAGTACAAATAATCCATTCTTCATTACTTCTCCAATGAATTGATACTAGTTTAATAGGGAATAACTATCACTTAACGGAACACCCGATAATACATCGTTATTCCCCTCCGGCACAACGCCCAAAAATAACTGCAGGCATTTGTCATGAAGATTACCTTCAGCTATCTTCATAGTATTCGTTTGTCTGAGGAGGGTCTAATTCCCCGCCAGGTATCGTCGAAAGGTATTCAGTAAGGCCGTTGAGATTTCCTGGCGTGATATTTGTTTGGATATTAGCAGACAACTCTGGAAAGCTATTGTACAGTCTCTTGTCAATTTGATCCACAGCGACTCAGAATGGATTCAATCACACAAGAAGAATTATTCCTTTTCCTCTGCAGTGATAAGGTTTTCCACAGAGCCGATCTCAACAAAGGAAACACCCTTGCTTCTTCCGAAGTTACCCCCTACAACAACAACCATGTCTGTAAGTTGCAGAACATTCTCTTCTTTTAACAAACCAAGAGCCTTGCCGACAAACTCGTGAGTTACATGCTCCGGCTCCATGAAACGGGTGGACACACCGTAGGAAAGAGCAAGATGTCTGACTGTTTCCCGACTGTAGCACTGGGCAAGAATCGGACACTTTCCTCTGTAGGCGGAAAGGCTTCTAATAGTTCTGCCTGAAGTGGTATCGGCAATTACCGCTTTGGCGTTAAGCTCTACTGCACCTTCCACGGCGGATTTTATCAGGAATGCTGATATGTCATTATTTATCACAACAATGGGGATGTCATTAATATCTTCTTTGTTCTTCTCTACTTCACCGGCTATGGCAGCCATGGTTTTCACTGATTCCACCGGATAGGCTCCCACTGCGGTCTCACCACTGAGCATGATTGCATCTGCCTGGTCGTATATGGCACCTGCAACATCATTAACCTCTGCGCGGGTAGGCCGGGGGTTCTCGATCATGCTGTGGAGCATCTGTGTTGCGATGATCACCGGTTTTCTGCGCTCAATGCACTTGTTTACAAGCATCTTCTGAATGCCCGGCACCTTCTCGAAGGGTATCTCTATTGCAAGGTCTCCCCTGGCCACCATTACACCGTAAGCGGCTTCAAGTATCTCATCAATGTTCTTCACACCGTTGTGATTCTCTATCTTGGCAATCACTTTGATACTGCTTCCAAGGCTGTCAAGCACTTCCTGCACAGCTTCTACATCAGCGCGGGAGCGAACAAATGAGTGAGCGATAAAATCAAAATCGTTCTCGACTGCAAAATCAATGTACTTAAGATCCCGGGAGCTTAACGACGGCAACCCTATGTGTACATTTGGAATATTCACACCTTTGCGGCTCTTGATCAAGCCACCGTGAATCACTCTGCACTTCAGGCAATCCCCATCCACTTCAACAGCCTGCAATTCAATCTCACCGTCATCTATTAACACTGTACTGTCCAAAGGCACATCACGGGCAAACCCGGAATGGGTTACTGGAATACACACCGATGGAAAGGAAGAGGAACCGGATCCCTGATTCCCTCCCATGCCAATCATCTGCCCGACCTGAGCCGCAAAGGGCTCTGCAAAAGTGCCGGTTCTTATCTCGGGCCCCTTGGTATCCATCATAAGCGCAATTCTGGAAGATACTGAACGTACGGCTTCTACAATCTTCAAAGCACCATCAAAACCCTGATGGGCAGAGTTGATCCGAACCACATTCATGCCACTCTGGTACAACTCGCGAATAAACTCTTCCGAACAGTTCAAATCAGATATGCTTGCTACTATCTTGGTTTTTTTCATAAAGTTTCTCCCCAAGCTAAATTACCCAAAATAATCCCTCCCAAGCTACAACTATAACCTATACAGGAAATTACCCAACTCAGAAGTTTGAAGATCCAGTACACCAGCAGATCACTCCTCAACAATGTAATATATTCTTGACGTCATGTAAGAAATATATTACATTTGATTCGTCTGCAAAGGAATTACTCGAAAACGGAGGTCTATGATGTTGAACAGGCACGAGAAGCTTGCGGTATACAATCTCGGTGTTCTTGCTGTTGCTATTCTGCTTTTCATCCTGATATGGCAGACCATGGGAATCTCCAAGGCACCTGCCGGGTTTGCCGTACTTGCTTTTCAGAGTATCGGACATCTGATATTCCTGCGAAAGAAAAAAACCTCTGAAGTGATAGAGGATGAGCGCGATATCTCTATCCGGCTGAAAGCATTCTCCGGCTCTTTCTACTTTTTATCCATGTATTACGTTGTCACAGCTCTGGCAGTCTACTTCAGTCATTCTGAGGGAGGGGTTGTCTCCGTTGATCTTTTTATTACTTTTGTATGGATTGGTTGGGTTGTGCAAGTTCTTTCTTCTTCATTGATTACTCTTGTACAATATCGACGAGGGGCAAACTGTGGAATCTGCTAAACTGCAAAACAGTATCCGGTGCCTGCGCTTTGAGCACGGTGAAATGACCCAGCAGCAACTGGCTGATCTGGCCCGGGTTACCAGGCAGACCATTGCAGCTCTTGAAGCATCCAGATACAACCCGTCTCTGCTTCTTGCCGTGAGGATAGCAAAAGCATTTGGAGTGCCGGTGGAAGATGTGTTCCAGTATGAAGAAAAACCAAAGAAATTCTCTTGCAGTAAGTAGCTCAAGAGCTTTGTGAATATCCTAGGTATCATTAACGCAAATGGCACAACCTGTTCGAATTCCGGTTGCAACCACACAGAAAACATCCTTACAGCCCTAAACAGCAATTCCCAGACAATAATCTTTCGGTTTGAATAACATCTTCACAGAAAGACAATTGCGTTGAATTCTTAAATGAGTATAATCTACTAACTTACTAGGAATGCAATGAATGGAGCTGTAATGAATTCTGCTTCAAAACATTCAAAAAAAACGTCCGATTCATACGCAGAACAACTGCACACCCTGCTTCACAATATTAAAACCCAGGTCTGGTACCTCTCCGATAATCACACGTATGGCATGGTTAACAAGGCTCATGCTGAATTCAACGGGAAAAATAAAGAAGACCTTGCTTTCAGTGGAATTCCAGAGGAAATACTTCTACCTTGGCAACAAATCTTCAAAATAGCGTTCTCTTCAAATAAAACTATACACACCGAAGAACTGGTTCAGAATTCCTCAGGTGAGCATCGGTTACTGGCAATTACACTGTCTCCCGGCCTTCAGAAAGATGGCTCTGTTGAGTTTGTCGTCTGTTCTGCTGAAGATATCACAGAGCGCAAGCAGGCTGAAGATGCACTGAGAATAGCAGAAGAAAAGTTCCGAGCCATGTATGACAACGCCCCACTTCCTTACCAGTCTCTTGACTGTGATGGCTTTCTTCTGGATGTCAATCCCAAGTGGCTGAAAACACTTGGATATTTGAGGGGAGAAATTCTTGGAAAATCCTTCGCAGACTTCTTGCATCCAGATTCGAAGGATCAGTTCAAGGCTAGATTTACGTCATTTAAGAAGCAGGGATTCCTGAATAATATTGAGTTCAAGATCAGGCACAAAAATGGCAACTATTTGGATATCAGTTTTGAGGGCTGTATCGGCAATAACACCGATGGAAGTTTCAAGCAGACTTATTGTGTATTCCAGGACATAACCGAGAAAACAATTGCCGAGAAGGCTTACCGGAAAAGTCAGGATTTACTGAGAAATATTTTTGAGAGCAGTACAAACTTGTATTACTCTCATACACCTGATCACATTATTACATACATGAGCCCTCAGGTAAAGGAAATGCTAGGCTATACCCCGGAAGAAATAAAAGTAATATGGATGAAGCTTGCCTCCGACAATCCCATAAATGAGATAGGCTTCGAGAACACTGTAAGAGCAATTGAAACAGGAGAACCGCAACCGCCATATGAGTTGGAACTGGTCAGGAAAGACGGGAAAAATATCTGGGTGGAGGTAAGAGTATTTCCTGAAGTCGTAAACGGAAAAACCATTGCAATGCTGGGGTCATTGACTGAGATTACCGAGCGTAAACGCGCAGAGGAATCAGTCAGGGAAAGTGAAGAAAAATTCAGAACGATCTTTGAGAATAATGGAACAGCCACCGGTCTTCTCGGAAAAGATGAGATTATCCAGAACTGTAATGCAAAGTTCGCAGAGTTTACCGGATATCACAGAAGTGAGATAATCGGCAGAATGGGCTGGACTGATTTCGTAGCCAGTGAAGATCTAGCAAGATTTCAGAAGTATCATTCAGAGCGGACAAAGAAAGGCAGCTCTCCTCCTGCCCAGTACGAATGTCGACTGGTTACTAAAAATAAAAATGTGTTCGATGTACTTGTTAACGTTGCAGTGAACAAAAAAACCAGAATTGTCTCACTTGTGGATATCACTGATCTCAAAAAGGCGAATCAGGAGATCCAGCGTATGCAGAGACTTGAGGGACTGGGAACAATTGCCGGAGGAATTGCCCATGATTTCAACAATCTGCTAATGGGATTTCAAGGCAACCTGTCCTTGATGCTGTTGGACGTCGACCCCAAGCATCCCCACTACGACTATCTGATAAATATGGAAGATTACGTTAAAAGGGGCTCGGAATTAACGCGGCAAATATTAGGCTTCGCAAGGGGTGGCAAATATGAGGTCAAATCCACAGATTTAAACGAATTGCTGGAAAAAAGCTCGGAAATGTTCAGCCGCACTAAAAAAGAAATTCTGATTCACAAAAAATATCAAAATGATTTGTGGCCGGTTGAAGTCGACCGCGGACAGATA
>JAGLQD010000212.1 GCA_023136985.1 Candidatus Sabulitectum sp.
ATCGATCCCCTGCAAATACCGCCTTCTCAACACCACAAACCTTGTGAAGGGCAGGTTTGCCGCGACGAGTATCATCATCGTCCATTCCCGGCAGATCATCGTGAATAAGAGAGTATGTGTGAATCATTTCCACCAAGCATGCTGCAGGTAATGCATTCTCAATATCTCCCCCCAGTGCTGCACAGCTCTGAAGAACGAAGAATGGACGCAACCGCTTTCCGCCAGCATTGAGAGAATAGAGGCAATACTGTGCCTGATGGCTCTCTCTGCGAAAAAGAGAAAGCCCATTCAAGGCTTTTTCCACACGGAAGGAACTATCGCTAAGTGCGCTCTTCAGTGATCGGGACATACTCATAAACACGCCTTAATTCCGAGACTGCAAACTTTTCATCCAGAGTGACCTCAAGACCATTGATCATTTCTCCGCCTTGAGCCACCACCAGCTTACTGTATCTATCACTCAGAAATCTACCAATGGAAGTTCTCACTTCCATTCCGATAACACCGTTTGAAGAGCCGCACATACCAAGATCAGTAAGATATGCCGTTCCACCGGGCAGAACCTGCTCATCAGCTGTCTGAACATGGGTGTGAGTGCCCACAAAAACATTAACTCTTCCATCAACATAATGGGCCAGGGCAAGCTTCTCGCTTGTAGCCTCTGCATGGAAATCAATTATTCTTACATCTGCACTGGTGCTCTCCAGTATTCTATCCACTGTTTTAAAAGGACAGTCACCGGAAAAATCTGTAAAAACCTTTCCCTGAAGATTAATCACCTGTACAGAAACACCGGCAACATCTCTGGTGATAAATCCTGTTCCCGGCTTGCTCTTCGGATAGTTGGCAGGACGCAGAACCACTGACTCGCTATCTGAAAGAATAGGAAGAATAGACTCCTTTTTCCAGATATGGTTTCCCGATGTGATCACATCAGCTCCAGCCTGCAATAGAGCCTGGGCAATATCAGGAGTAATACCGAACCCGCCTGCAGCGTTCTCGCCGTTTATCACCACAAAATCATACCTGTCACGAATTGCAGCCATGTACGAGAACACAGTGTTCCTGCCAGGTCTTCCCACAACATCACCAAGGAGCAGAATACGCATTCTATCTACCTGGCCGTCTCTGAAGCTCTCAACTCCCGGATCACGGTAACCTTTATCTGTCCGGGATATTCCATCTCATCTTCTATCTTTTTAGCTATCTGTCTGGCCATGTCGATTGCAGTTTCATCTGAAACCACCTCCGGTCTCACTGCGATCCGGAGTTCCCTGCCTGCCTGGATGGCATACGATTTCCTTACACCGTCAAATGAATCAGCAATGGTCTCGAGACGGCGAAGGCGCTTGATGTAAAGCTCAAGTGTTTCCCTGCGTGCCCCTGGTCTTGCGCTGCTTACTGCGTCAGCTGCCTGAACAAGAATGGCATAAAGACTTTCAGGTTCCACTTCTTCGTGATGCGCTCCAATTGCATTGGCAACGATCCTGGGTTCATTGAATTTCCTTGCAAGTTCCATACCAACCATTGCATGTGATCCCTCCAGGTCGTGATCTGTAGCCTTGC
>JAGLQD010000213.1 GCA_023136985.1 Candidatus Sabulitectum sp.
GTGCATCACAAGATCCGAAGATGCATTCAGACAGGGAGATGAGGTTCGAGCTCTGCAGGAACTCGAGCGGGCCAGACGGCACGATCCTGATAACAAGCTGGTCAGACGCAAGATCGTCACGGTAAGGCGGCAGATAAAAACAGACAATCTGTACGATCTTGCTCTTACAAAGCTTGCCGATGACGATGTAGTAACCGCTGTTAAAAACGCCAGGATCATCTTCAATACATGGCCTGGTGCTCCTGTTCTTTCAGACCTTCTTGACAAACTTGAGGAATTCAAACCTGAGGATGATCAACTTGCCGAGGAAGAAATTGAGGATATTGAAGATCTCGAGGATGAGGAGCTTGAAGAGGTCATTGAAGTTGAAGACAGCACTGTTCCTGCCCGTGAGAAAGAGAAAACATCTCCTGCAGATGCTGCAATCATCTCCATCAGGGGAAAAATCTCACGCAGTGATTTTTCCAGTGCTCTTACAGAGGCAAAAGGAGCAAGAAAAAAGCACCCGAAGAACAAGACTATAAAAGAGCTGGTTGAAAGGCTTGAGAAGCTTTCAGGAAAGAAGAAACCTGCTGTTGTTCCAATCATAAAGGAAGAGAAACCTAAAGATAAGCCAGCAGGGAAGAAACTTGGGCTTATTATCGCTGCTCTTGTAGCAGTGATTCTTATAGTGGTATTTGTGGTTGTAAAGCCATTTGGCGGCGATGGTCAGGAGCCGGATACAGTTTTGGTTGAAGAGGATGTTTTCCAGTCTTACAGCGTATCTTTCACTGTGGACAGCGTAGAGACCTATTCTGTTACAATTGATGGCCAGGCGGTCAGCATTCTTCTCGATGGTTCTTTTGTTATCGACGGGTCTTCAGACGCGGCCAGAGTGATTGAAGTACGCTCGTCTGGTTTTGAAACATACAGAGAAGAAACTGCTTTCCAGAGTGGTGAGGAATCAAGCATTTCCATATCCCTGGATCCAATTGGAACCAGTACTGTGCAGGTTGTTCTTCAGGCGGAGGGCTCAGACCCTGAGCAAGTGGTCTGGCTTGTGGATGGTGTGGAAGTTGACGATTCAATTGAC
Organism: Candidatus Sabulitectum sp.; assembly: GCA_023136985.1. Classification (GTDB taxonomy): domain Bacteria; phylum Fermentibacterota; class Fermentibacteria; order Fermentibacterales; family JCC-6; genus Sabulitectum. The sequence continues at coordinate 1,073 of JAGLQD010000213.1, forward strand.
CTTCTCACTGGTATGCATGTTTTTCAGGCTGTTCAGGAGGGCTTTAACTCCAATCCTGAATCGATCTTTGTTGATTATGCAGCTGATGCACTTCAGATCTCTCTTGCTCTTCTTTCCCAGGAAGAGTCACAGGTAACTCTTGCTCTTGCAGGAGATGTTCCGGGAGTTGGAGCATTCTTTATCGATGGCGTCAGAGTTGGTTCCGGTGTACGCAGGGTCAGCGAAGTCTTTCCGTTCGGAACACATTCTCTCAGGGTCGAGATCGAGAATTACGAGAGTTGGACCAGAACTATTACCCTTGACTCCGGGGGATACAGCGCAACAGTATCACCTGTGGCGATCACTACAACCGGAAGGCTTATGATTGCTCCCGAACCATGGGCAAATGTTTCAATAGACGGTGTAAGTGTCGGACAGACTCCTATGGCACCCATAGATCTTGAAGAAGGAACACATACGGTTGTTCTTACCAATCCCGACTATGAAGACCAGACAAGCAGTGTGACAATAACAGCAGGAGAAGATTCCAGTATCAGGTATACTGCTGCTGTCTCTGCGCCTGATCAACCGGAAGAGATTGAAGAGGAGCAGCCGGTCATACCTCCGTTCCCTATTTCCCAGGTTGGACCACAGGTGCCTGGGCTCGCCAGTGATATGGGCGATGTTCACGGTTATGTTCTACTGGATGTTGTGGTTGGAACTGATGGAACTGTGCAGGGAGTCTCAATTGTAAACGACGAACTGGGTCTTGGTTGCGGCGCAGCAGCAGAGGCGGCAGTGATGCAGTGGGTGTTTAATCCTGCTTCTCAGGGCGGAGTACCTGTGGAGATCACAACACGGGTTCAGGTTCGCTTTGATATAGAGTAGATATGTACAGGAATACAGATAATTGGATTCTTCACTCGGATGTGTATGAGACCGCTACAGGTTTTGAACTCTTTGTAGACATACCGGGAGTTAAGCGTGAAGATATCGAACTGGAAGTTACACCCCTTACGGTTAAACTGTGGGGGGTACGGATAATGCCCTGCAAGGGTACAACCGCACTGGCAATAGAAATACAGACTGGAAGATTTCAGAGAGAGATTCACCTGCCATACAGGGTAAATACGGCCAGTGTATCCGCTGAACTTAAGTCTGGCGTGCTTCACATCAAGCTTGTGAGACAGAAGCCGGTAAAAGTTGTGGTACCTGTGCATGCAGAGGAAGACTTATGACAAAAGGCGGCGATGTCCCCGAAATAATACCAATTCACCTGTTCAGTCAAGGCATTCTTATGCCATATACAGTTTTACCCCTTACGGTGACAGATCCGGATATGATAGAGATGATCGATCATGCAGTAAGTGGTGACAAGATCATCGGCGTGGTGGCAGAGTCACCAGCGGGAACCAGGTACTCTGTAGGTACTGCAGCAGGAATAATGAAGTTGTACAGATTCCCCGGAGATGTGGTAAGAGTTACCCTTAAGGGGTTGTACAGATTCAGGATCATTGAAGATCTGGAAATCGATAATGTTACCAGCGCACGGGTGGAGCGACTGACCACTACCTATCCGGATGATACGGATGAACTGGAAGCCTGGCGCAGGTCGATCGAACTGCAGTTAAGAAAGATCATGGAGCTTACTCCCGGGATCCCGGATGAGCTTCAGCTTATTACTCTTCTCCGCGATCCGGAAAGACTGGGCTATGTGGCTGCCAGCGGCCTTGAATCTTCAGTGATCAGAAAGCAGACTTTCCTTGAGGAGGACAGTATTATCCTCCGGTTCCGGTTGCTCAGATCCATGATGAACTATGAGATCCAGAGACTTAAGCTTCGAGAACACATTGAAGGCCAGGTCCGGATGGAGATGGAACAGGATCAGAAGGAGTATTATCTCAAGGAAAAGATGAAGGTGATACAGAAGGAACTTGGTGGTGGGTCTGTAAATCCAGATGTTGCTGAGCTTTCAGATAAACTCGATGTGAAGGAACTGCCTGAAACTGCTGCAACAGCTGCCCGGGAGGAGCTGAAACGACTTTCAAAGCTTCACCCCGGTTCTCCTGAAGCAGGCGTTGCCAGAAGTTATATTGAATGGATCCTGCAGCTGCCATGGATGGACAGATCAAAAGATCGTCTTGATATTACCGAGGCTGGAAGAATTCTTGATCAGGATCATTACGACTTGAAGGATGTCAAGGAGAGAGTTCTTGAATTTCTGGCTGTTAGAAAGCTGAATCCCAAAGGGAAAGCACCCATTATTTGTTTTGTTGGTCCTCCCGGCGTTGGAAAAACCAGTATGGGCAGATCTATTGCAAGGGCTCTTGGAAGAAAGTTTGTCAGGTTAAGTCTCGGCGGCGTTCATGATGAAGCAGAGATAAGAGGGCACAGAAAAACATACATTGGAGCAATGCCCGGAAGGATTCTTCAGGGTCTTAAGGAAGCAGGAACTTCAAATCCGGTGTTCATGCTTGATGAAGTGGATAAAATAGGAAGAGATTTCAGGGGTGATCCCACATCTGCTCTTCTGGAAGTGCTGGATCCGGAACAGAATTTTTCATTCAGAGACAACTACCTGAATACTCCTTTCGATCTGAGTTTTGTAAAATTCATCACAACAGCCAATACACTGGACACAATTCCCGGCCCGCTGCGGGATAGAATGGAAATCATACGGATCCCCGGTTACACAGAGGATGACAAATACCAGATCGCAAAGAGATACCTTGTGAAAAGACAGGTTACGAGAACCGGCCTTAGCGGTAAACTTATCAGGTTCAAAGAGAGTGGCCTCAGGTGTATTGTTAAGAGATATACCCGCGAAGCAGGAGTAAGAGAACTTGAGCGATGCATTGGCGCTATCTGCCGGAAACATGCTGTGGAAGTGGCTGGTGGCAGCAGAACAATGGTAACTGTCACTGAAAGTGTTGTACCCGATTTTCTGGGATCGTGGAAGTTTACCAGAGAAACAAGTTTATCTGAGCCTTCAGTTGGAGTGGCAACCGGCCTTGCCTGGACTTCAGTGGGAGGAGAGATACTCATGATAGAGACTCTTCTTCTTCCGGGAAATGGAAAGCTTATTCTTACAGGTCAACTTGGCGATGTAATGAAAGAGTCTGCTCAGGCTGCACTGAGCTGGATCAGGGCTAACAGAAGAGATCTGAAGAATGACCCTGCTGAATTTGACATACATATCCATGTTCCTGCCGGTGCAACCCCCAAAGACGGTCCATCAGCCGGAGTGGCAATCACTGCTTCCATACTCAGTGCTTTAAGTGAGAGACCCATACAGAACCTGACAGCAGTTACCGGAGAGATAACCCTTCGCGGGGCGGTACTTCCTGTGGGAGGCGTAAAGGAAAAGGTTCTTGGAGCTCTTGCAGCCGGTATTCAGAAAATTCTTCTTCCAGTAGAGAACATCAGGGATCTTGAAGATGTCCCGGAAGCCCAGAGAAACGCAATGGAGTTTGTGCCCATCTCTGAGATAGGTCAGGCAATTGATCATTTAATTATTTGGAGTGACTAGCTTGGTAAAGATATATTTTATTCTGATGGCAATCCTGGTGTTTACAGTTGCCTGCGGAAATGAGCCAGTTGATGTTCTGGTTGCTGCAGATGGAACGGTTACCACCGGGAAGCTTCTTTCCATAGATCCCGGGAGGGCTTTTTTGTCCGGTGGTACAGTTGATGTTCCTGCCAGCGGCCGGGTCTGGTGCCTTGATGGAAGAACATTCGCCGGCGAGATAACCGCCTCCGGCGGTACTGTCAGGTCAGGCTCTTCCTCGGTTCAGCAGGATTCGGTTTTCTTGATAATCTGGGGTGATTCACATATCATTCAGGAAACACATGCAATTGATGCTGCTCTGGGGTGGCATGATACGGGGATAGCGCTTCAACAGGGAGAAATACTTGCTCTCCATACCACTGGAACTGTTGTTACAGAAACAGGTACTTCAACCCCTGACGGGCAGGACAAATTCTCTTCTTCAGTCTCTCTGGCTCCAGGCGCAACCTCCGGTCAGCTTGTTTTCAAAATAGGAGATCACGGTCAGCCTGTTGCTGCAGGTAGTGAATGGATCGGGGAATCTCAGGGCGATGGTAATCTTATTATTGCAGTGAATGTACCACTGGAAGGCAGTATAGAGCCTAGAGGAGTTTATACGGTAACGGTGAAAGCTGGTACTTTCGGCAGCAGGCCGGGAACAGTTGTGTTTTGCCCTGCAACAAGGTAAATCAACAGGTTGACTTACCCATAGCTCTGAGTTTAGAATTTATGAAGTTATGATATTGAGAAATGAGCTAATATTAAATTGCTGGAGGTGAGTTCATGAAGCATGTTACGCTGCTGTTTGCTTTACTTGCTACTGTATCAGTCGCAAGCGAGTATGTTGTTGGTTATGGTGATACCCTCTCCGATATTTCCCTTCACTACTACGGAACCTGGGAAAAATGGGTAGATATTCTTGAAGCTAATCCTGATCTGGAAGGGGCGGAATATCTGGTTCCCGGAATGGTGCTCAATATTCCGAACATTACCGGGACAGTTGCTGCATCCGGTTCCACAAGATATGTGACCGAGATACCTGAAGGAGCTATTCTCATCAGATCCAGTGAACCTGTCCTCTCCCGTATTCAAAGAGAAACCGCAGGTTTTGTAAGCTATTCCCCTTTGAATCCACTGGGATATATTCTTGCTACAAATGCAGAAGAAGAGGGTGTTTACAGGCATCTTATCGCGCTTCCAGGAGATCTGATCGAACTTGATTTCGGAGCGGACCAGGGGGTTGAGCCAGGCAGGGTTTTTCACATTCTAAGAGAGTGTGAGGAAATTGAAGACCCTGAAACCGGCAGCAAAGGACATGTGATCAGAGTGGCTGGTGTCTGTCAGGTGGAGAGTACTACACCTGCCACGTCAATAGCCAAGGTACAGCACGGCTACCTCACCATTCAGGAAGGCGACATGCTTGTACCATACCAGGCAGCCGGAGATATTCATATTCGGAACGAGCCCGGAGTAGACAGAGGGTTGCTCTGGGTACTCGGGTTCAGGGATCCCGACAGGGATTGTGCGTATACCTACGACGTTATTTACCTAAGTGCCGGCAGTTCTCAGGGGATCAGTCCAGGAGATGTGTTTACTGCGTATGCAGCAAGCGAGCAGGTCAGAGATGTGAATGATCAGTGGGTTTACTCGGCGGAAATACCCATTGCTGATGTGGTGGTGCTTACAACCCAGGCAAGAAGCTGCGCTGCCATGATAGTCAGCTCCAGAACTGCAAATCTCATCGAGTTGGGTGACAAGCTTTACCTCAGTAGAAGCCAGGTAGACTGAGGCTTCAGGAATGTTCTGGAAAATCATTCTCAGAGGGGGGAGTCCTTCAGGCAGGATCCTTGCAGTTCTCTATGCCAGAACAGGAGAGCCCATTGACAGCGTGCGACAGATGCTTGACTCTCCTCAGGGCATGGTTCTTCAGACCGGTCTTTCCAGGGAAAAAGCAGAGGCTCTTTCCTCTGAACTTCCAAATGACGGTTCGGTACAGATTCATCTGCAGCGTGATGAAGTTGTCTTTGTTCCGGTTCTTATGGGCTATCGCCCTGGATGTCGGGGCAGGCTCAGAATTGCCCTGCAAAAACTCAGCCGCCTGCCCACCGAAGAGGTTATCCGGTTTCTCGCACGGGTTCCTATTGCTCTCAAGCTGGACGCGGACAGGGCTGCTGCAGAGTCCATAAAAAGAATTCTCGAAAGAGCCGGGGGAATTGTGGAAATAAGATCTCCCGGTGATCTCATAGGCGTTTCCAGCAAAAAGAATCATGATGATCCTTCCATAAAAACAATCGTCTTCACAGAGGAAGCAGAAACAACTCCTGTGGTGGAGCCTTACAGCGACAATCAGCTGGATAGGGATTCTCTCATCGGTGATTTCCAGAGAGAAAAACCAGCAAAAGAGCCGAAGGCAGTCAGTGCATACAGCTCGGTTCCCCCACCAGTACTGCAGATTGTTCCGTCTATCGTGGCAGGGAGAAATGAGGAAGGGTCTGACAACCCATATCCATATGCTATCAGATTTACTGTACCAGCTGCAGCGATCCCGGTAGTTATTCATTCTGAGCAGAGCATCATTACTCCGCCTGAGCAGCCGCTGAAGACAGTTATGGTCTACCTTTTCCCGGTTGCTTCCAGGGATTTTGAACTGGTACAGACCGTTTTGTGTGAAACTCTGGATCTTTCAAAGGAAAAAGCGCAGAAGCTCATAAGCAACGCACCGGTTGCTCTTACCGGTTTCAGCCAGCGGATTGATGCTCTTGTTGCCATATCAGAACTTTCTGACCTTGGTGTTCCGGTCTCTCTTGTTCCTGGAACCACCTCTAATCCAGAACCTTCTCCTGGAAGGTCACTGCTGGGATGGCTGAATGGATACGGAAGAACATCTTGACGGTTTCCTGACCTGGGCTGTGCTGGTAAGAAACCTTTCTCACAACACAATTTCTGCATACAGTCGGGATCTGCTTGAGGCCTCAGAATTTGTTGGAAACCTCGTAGAGGCGGATTCAGCAGAGCTGGGACAATGGCTTCAGCATCTTACCAGGCAGAAACGAGCTCCTTCTACAGTTGCCAGGAAGCTTTCATCTCTCAGGGCATTCTATTCATACCTTGTCCAGAGTGAGGTGATAGCTTCCAGTTCCCCCATGAAGATCAGACCTCCGGCTGCGATCTTTAAAGTGCCGCATTCTTTGTCGGAGAAG
>JAGLQD010000214.1 GCA_023136985.1 Candidatus Sabulitectum sp.
GCCTTGGGGGCTACGGCACCCTGAGAGGTTACGTCAAAGATTCCTGGAGGGCAGGGGCATGGGGCATTCTGTCGCCTGAACTCTCTCTTGGTGAAACAGCAACACAGGTTTACCTTTTCTCGGATCTTGGCGCTCTGGACACAGCAGACCACGGAATGCAGTACCCTGTCTCGGCAGGTATGGGTCTTAGAGGCACAACAGGCGGGCTTCGTTTTGACGCAGGCAGTGGCTTTCCGGTAGACAAGGGGCCAGGTTCAGCCAGATTCTACCTTTCTGCGTTGATCAGCCTGTAGATAAGAGAGAAGTGATCTTTATGATTTTGTCTGTTTCATAGATAAAGAAGATTATTCATTCGATCACATCAGAGATTATCACCAATTGATGAAAGAGGTGGAGGAGCTGATTCCACTGTCTGCGAAATCAGCTCTTATTCTTATTGATGAAGTGCAGGAAATCGAGCACTGGGAAAAGGCAGTTATCTCATTGATAAAGAGGCCGGAACTGGATGTTGTTGTAAGCGGTTCCAATGCCTCACTGCTTTCAGGAGAGCTTGCAAGTCTGCTTACAGGAAGGTGTATAGAGATTGAAATAAACAATCTCAGTTTGCCGGAGTGTATAGAGTTCAGCGGCAATGAAACAGATTTTCAGGAATACCTGCGATTTGGAGGATTACCGGGGCTGTATCAATTCAATCATGATCCGGATGTTTTTTTAAGATACATTCAATCGGTATTCGATTCGATTTTGTTGAGGGATATTGTTCAGAGATACAGCGTGAGGAATGTACAGCTGTTAAAAAGAATCTGTGCTTTTGTATTCGATAATATCGGGAATGTCCTCTCTGCTAAAAAAATAGTTGATTACTTCAAATCACAACAGCGGATCTCAATGGGGCTTGAAACTGTCCTGAATTACCTTTCACACATGGAAGATGCATATCTGATCCATAGAGTGGGCAGGTATGACATCAAAGGAAAGAAGCACCTGGATCTGGGTGCAAAGTACTTTGTCAATGATCCGGGAATACGAAATGCATTAATCGGGTACAGAGATGCAGACATTGCCGGGCTACTTGAGAATCTTGTTTTCCTGGAACTGCACCGGAGAGGCTACAGAGTAAGTATCGGGTCTGTAGGCCAATATGAGGTCGATTTTGTGGCAGAGAAATCGGGGGATCTGGAGTATTTTCAGGTTGCCTATCTTCTTCCCTCACCTGAAACAGTTGAAAGAGAATTTCATTCTTTGGAAATAATAAGAGATAACTACCCAAAAACGGTGATCAGCATGGATGAAATGAATTTTAGTCGAAACGGTATCAGGCACATCAATTTGATTGATTTTCTCATGAATTCATAGACTTAGGAATTACAGCAGAGTATCACCCAAAATTTTAGAGAAGAAGAAATCAAGTATGAGAATCTTCACAAAAGATGGAAGTTCGCTTTTGCGACCGATGCAGATGTGAATAGCACAAGTATTCAGCATAAGAGTTGTTTGTTCTTGATATGCATTTTAAATGGGAGACAGAGCTGTTTTGAAGATATTTTCCAAAAGTGTGTAGTTACATCTTGCTCCAACTATGTTCGCCTTTATCCAGTTTTCCTTTGTGGTAGTATCCCAGTGAATCTGATATCCACAATTCGCAAAGATATGTTCAAACAGTATTCGCTGGTAACGTCCGTCACCTTCTCTAAATGGGTGTAGCATATTAAGTTCAGCGTATAGTTCAGCACCAGTAATTATCAATTGTTCATGAGAGGACTCTACACAATAATTGTTTTGCATCAGAGTCTGGAAAAGCTTGTCTGCTTCCTGCTCAATGAATTTAGGATTGCAGAATTGTGTATTCCCTTTGGTCATGCCAATATTCCTGACTTTTCCAGCCCACTCATAGAGTTCATAGAAAAGAGACTTGTGAATGTTCTTCCAGTATTGCATGTCATATGGCGGAGGAGAGAATTCAACTTCAGAGGCTCTACATGAAGTTATCTCTAATTCTGCTTTTTCAAGAATATCGTTATTAGTGATATGCAATTTGTTTACAAGAACATTGCTTTTGTCGTAACAGTAAGTATCCGTATCAGCTGTGTATTTCAGTGACACTTTTTCTTTTCTGTCTGGGTGTAGTGCCGGATAATCTCTTCTATTGTTTTCCTGTGACTCTTGTTCTTGTGGAGAGGGGAAATACCTTCAAGACGAAGACTGTCACGGTAATTTTTACTTCTAGACAATCTGATGTAAGCTTTTTTTTCTTCCAAAGTTCTAAGTGGCATGAATTCACCGCCCTATATTGATGCCAGAGCAATAAGCAGTTTCTAACTGTGCTACTGACCTGCACCTGATAACACACTGCTTATACACAAACGAAAATATAACAAGTTTGGCACAACTAACAAATGTCTGTGAAAATTAAGCAATTCTTTAAATACATCTACCAGAACTATGTTGCTTCCTTTAAAGTAAGGAAGCATGGCGGTCAACCCGGATATTTCACAAATGGACAGGCTATTTTTACCTGCCAAGCGTACCGGAATACACCGTCTGGTTACCTTGCAGCCAGGAGACTGCAAATATATATTACGCTGCTTCATATGAAGGCTCAAGTTCATATGAAGGCTCAAGTTTAACACATGCTTTAAAGGAGAGAAGGAAAAAATGAAAGTATTCTACTCAGTACTGGGTCTATTGATTGTACTTGCTATGGGTTGTGGCGATGCTACACCTGAGACACAGGCAGAAAACACTGAAGATGCAGCTGTTGTTGCTGATGGCCATGAAGAAGTAACACCAGTAGAGGTTGTTGAAGAGCCTGCTGACAATGAAATTATGCTTAGCGGATTTAATCGTGAGGACAACTATCCTGATCTTGATGGTCTTATGGAAATCGGCTCTGCTTTTGCTGAAGACAGACTTAGCTCAGGCGCAAATTTCCTTATCTCAACTTATGAAGTTGAAGAAGATCCTCAGTTTGGCTGGAGTGTTCCAGTAGGTGTTCCCAGCGTTCCTGAAGATGGATTAATTCTGACATGCAGAATTAGCGCTTCTGACGGCCTCCAGGTTGGCGAATACACCAGTGATGATGGTGAATTTGGACGGATCAGCAATATCGCTCTTTTCCACAGCAGTGGCAGAATTAACCCGCTTGGCAGCACCACAATAGTTGTTACCGAGATCACAGACGAATACATTAAGGGTGTGATCAGAGGCGTTGGTGAAACTGAATATCAGCAGTTCCCTACCCTCAACGGCCCTTTCAAGTTAGACATACTCTAACTTAAGCCATTCCTTGTTTTTGATCTGCCCCGTACAAATTACTGTATTCAGTAATTTGTACGGGGCTTTTCTGATACTCTGAATCAGGCATAAACAATCTCTCCAGTGAAATTCATATCTGCTCTGTATCGAAAAAACTAACAGGAAATTGAATTTTAAGAGGGTCTGATTCCCCGCCCCTTCCGGGGTAACAGTCGGTTCTGTCTTTTGTTTTTCTTTGGCTTACAGATGCCGCTTGCTGCGGTTGGCCGAATCCCCAAGTGCCTCTTCGAAGCACTTATTGTTCTTTTGTCTTACTTTTTTCCTGCCCATCTTAATCTTTAACTGGAAGTATCAAGCCTGAATATTATTCCGATAATGAGAGGCTGAGTTGTCGTCTCTCAAATCCTGTACCAACAGCTGAATATGAGAATACTCAGCATACTAAGCTGAGTCAATGACTTTAAAGCAAACATGGATATCTACTTAGATGACAAATTTACTATGCCTACAGTCCGGCTTCGATCTCCTCAATGTTCCAGAACGGGGGCAGTGGATTCAGGGAGATCCTTTCCGCCATTTTTTCCACTTTGTCTTTCTGAACTCCGTGAATGTTGCGGTGGTAGGCAGTTTCCGGGCTGGCTATGATCCTTACTATCTTAACCGGGATGTTGAAAGCATTAGCGAGACAGTAGTAAGGGGCAATTTCCCAGGAGGAGGTGTTTGTGTTGTCCACCACCAGTGTTATTTTGCAGGAATCTTTCGTACAGTTATTCAAATGCATCAGTCGTGTGGTGAAATTTCTCATACATGATGCGTGTGCCTCTGACAGCTTTGAGGGATCGAAATGGTATTGACCGTTTTTGTCAAGAAAGAAGTTGTCCGCACTGAATATTTCCGTCATGTAGGGGTTTGTGTTCTTTCTTACCCAGGTGGATTTGCCTGATCCCGGAATACCGCTTGTAATAATAACTTCTTTTATTCTACTCATTGTTTGTCCCTAGTGATTCCTCAAGCTTCTTCAAATCAATTTCT
>JAGLQD010000215.1 GCA_023136985.1 Candidatus Sabulitectum sp.
ATTACTCTTAATGAATACGCAAAGCTGAATAATCTTTCGCATTCGAATTTAATCAATAAAGCCAAACGGCAGACCATTGAAGCTTTCCTGGAAAAGGGAGTTTGGAAAATAGGTAATCCACCTGGAAGGGGTTAGCAACCGAGAAAGAAGATTGAGCATTAAGCAATCCTGAGCAAAGAAGAATAGCACACAGCAAAAGCCACTGGCTGCATCTTTCAGACCGGGCAATCAAATCAAAAGAAAATTCTCTGTCTTTCTAATTCAACCTCAAACATCTCACTGCTTTGCTGAAACCACAGGCATCGAGCCTGATCAGGTAGTATCCGTTGGGCGTTTCCACTGTAGGGCTCCATACCACAGAGTGCGTTCCTCCTGATCGCTGATCATTCACCAGTTCTTCAACCAGCCTTCCCGTCAGGTCAAAAACAGCTAGCTCGACCCTGGACTGCTCAGGTATGCTGTATGTAATGGTCAAGCTGGAGGAAAACGGGTTTGGCCCGGCAGTTTCCAGTGCAAGCATAGGATTTACTCCGTGAGCTTCTTCGATTCCTGTGTCAGTTTCCAGTTTGATCAGGTAAACATCAATACTGTCAGCACCAGGGGAATTTGTCATTCCAGCAATGATGTATCCTTCATCGTTTGTCTGTTGAACAGAGTAGCCAGCCTCGCTGCCGGTGCCTCCGTAGGCTGCAGTCCACAGAGTGTCTCCATTGACATCTGTCTTTATCAAAAGGGCATCGATGTTGGTTGTGCCGAAAACAGTAAATCCTGCAATGATGAATCCACCATCGGTGGTTTCACCAACGGATTCACCCACCGCATAATCATTACACTCTATTGTTTTGCTCCACACTGCATCCCCGTAGCTGTCTGTTTTGATGAGATATAGTTTGATTACAGAATTGGCAGACTCGTAGCGCCCTGTGATTATGTATCCTCCATCACTGGTTTGTTCAACAGAATTAGCATTGTCATAACTACTGCCACCGAAAGTTCTGGTCCAGAGAGAATTCCCATCGGAATCAGTTTTGATCAGATAAACATCACTGCTGCCTGCCCCGGAAGATGTTGTACGACCCGCGATGATGTAACCGCCATCATCAGTCTGTTGAATGGATTGAGCTTCCTCGTCACCGGTGCCCCCGAATGCTTTAGCCCACATTACAATTCCACTGGCATCAGTCTTTACCAGATAAACATCAATGCCACCGGCACCGAATGAAGAAGTACTACCAGCTACAATGTATCCTCCATCACTTGTCTGGAGAACCGAATTGCCATGTTCCGGATATGTGCCACCGTACACTTTTGACCACTCCACATTACCAGAGCTGCTGGTCTTTACTAAATAGGCCTCATAGTCGCCTGCACCGAAAGACTTGCTGCTTCCTGCAATGATGAAGCCACCATCAGAAGTCTCCTGAACAGAGTAACCCTGGTCAACTTCAGTGCCTCCAAAGGCTCTCCACCATATGGTGTCTCCGCTGGAATCTGTTTTGACCATGTAAATATCGCCGTTGCCTGAACCATAAGAATCAGTTATTCCAACAACAACAAAGTCGCCATTAGAGGTTTGTATAACAGAGTAGGCTGCTTCAGCAGAGGGTCCACCAATTGCCTGTGTCCATTCTGTTGCCGGAGGCTGTGCAAAAACACTCTGAGAAAAGAACAAAACCAGCAGACTGATACTGAGTACAAAAGATCTCATAATAAGCAAACTCCCTGCTTGTGACAGTTGAACCTGTACAGTAGACTATTGCAATAGACCACTGCACAGCTCACAGTAAAACACAATTCCATCGGGTTCAATATTTAACAGAGATAGAGAGCAGTCAAGGCATTCAAATTCAGGGGAAATCAGCTGCTGACTGTTCGATATGAAAGAACTGCAGTACAGTATTGTTTGAAAATATGGAGTGTCTATCCATAAATTCATGCAAAAACATGGAGTGTGACTCCATAAATTTTGACTAATATACAGAGTGGTAGTATATTTAGAGCTACTCGGACAGAGCGGAGAATAGAATGATTGAACGAAAATATCACGATCTCGGTTCTATGCTTGAAGATGGAAAGGTGCTCATTATATATGGGGCACGCCAGGTTGGGAAGAGTACATTACTTGAAGCATTTCTTAAAACAACCACATTGAAGTATCGACTGGACACCGGTGATAATCTGAGAATTCGGACTCTTCTCAGCTCAGGTGATTTTGAAGAGGTACTGGAATACGCTGCCGGTTATGATCTTATTGCAATTGATGAAGCACAGGAGATTGAGGGCATCGGACAGGCATTGAAAATCATTGTGGACCATCGCCCCAAAATAAAAATAATTGCAACAGGATCGTTTTCCTTCAATCTTTCTCAAAAAGTAGGAGAGCCTTTGACGGGGCGGAAGATAACAAAAATTCTCTATCCACTTTCCCAACAGGAGTTGTTGAAAGAGATCAATCGGTTTGAATTGAAGGAGAGATTGGAAGAGTTCTTACTGTTTGGTTCATATCCGGAGGTTGTTACTGCTCAAGGCAGAGCAAAGAAGATTCGAGTGCTCAACGAGCTGGTGGACTCTTATCTGTTAAAAGATCTTTTTCAGCACGAGAAAATTAAGTCGCCCGGAATACTGATACACCTTCTGAAATCGCTTGCGTTCCAAATTGGGAATGAAGTCTCTCTCAATGAATTGAGCAACAAGGTTGGAGTAGGTATAAAAACGGTAGCTCGCTATCTTGACCTGCTTGAGAAGAGCTTTGTCATACATTCACTGGGGGGGTTCAGCAGGAATCTGCGGAAAGAGATCACATCAAAACGAAAGTACTATTTCCTTGATGTAGGTATACGAAATGCTTTGATCTCACAGTTTAATTCTTTTGATAACAGAGATGATCGGGGAGCGTTGTTTGAAAATTTCTGCTTCATCGAGCGAATCAAAAAGCACGCCTATGAAGAGTACTATGGCAACCACTATTTCTGGCGAACATACAACGGTCAGGAAGTTGATTTCGTAGAAGATTGTGATGGAGCGCTTTCCGGGTTCGAGTGCAAATACTCAGAGAAGAAAGAGCCCAAAGCTCCAGGAGAATGGGCAAATTCCTACAAGAGCAGCTCTTTCAGTGTTGTGAACAGGAAGAACTATCTGGATTTTGTGCTGTAGAAACGGCACTCCACCACTACAGTCTGAAGTTGAAGGTGATTCCCAGAAGAATAATTCCCTCGTTGAAATCAATCACCGCTACATCATTTACAACCTTATGTGCATGCAGATATTTGCCAATACCGTAGAACCCGATCTTCCAGAACGCCAGTACATTCACCCCGGCCTCCAGGTTATAGACATCGGTAGAGAAATATTCATCAGGGGAATCCTCACCCACCGGCACTGCCAGCCATCCCGCGCCACCTCCAAGGAAGTAGTGCAAACGATCAACACCGAAAAGCCGCCCCCTGTAAAGCAGGTTTAAAGCAATCAGATCTGATATCTCATAGGAATGTGCCGCCGAAGGACTGTTGGTGTAGTACTCTGTAAAGATTGAAACACCAATCGGCCATGCTGAAGGGTAAACATCCAGATTCATCTGCCCCCCGCCAAGTTTACCAAGCGGTGACCGGTGATCACTGAAACCACCCTGACCCATCCGTATAACAAAGTCAACAGAAGAAGAGGAAGATGATGAAGGCGATGATGGGGGAGAAGAGGGCTGCCCCAAAAGCAACCCGGAACACAGAAGCACAGCAAGCACAGAAAAGGAAGGAATTGAAAACCAGTTCATAACTCACGCCCTTCAAAACAGGGAAGAAGAGAATGAAGTATTCACAATACAAATACACCGGTAACACAGGCTACCATTGATTACAATGCGGCATTCACCCGGAATTGTCAATCAAAAAGCAGAACACAGATTCACTCCTGATCTATCTCCAGCAACCATCTCCACGCAGAAATCACAGTTATATCCTTTCCTTCATAGGAAATAGTTTCATCCTGATTGACGGTAATAATTAATCCAGTTTCACAATTCAGATTGTTCATAGCTTCCACAACACCGGCAACCTCTCTCTGCCTGTTCTCACGGCTTAAATAATATGTAACCTGGATCAGCTCAGTAACTGCACCTCGATCAAGAACAACAAAATCACATTCACCTTTTTTTCGGTAAAAATAGATATCAAGTCCTCTTCTTTTCAATTCAAGAAAGATGAGATTCTCAAGGTTGTTCCCGTACTCCTTAGAAAAAGAAAAGGAGACTACATTTCTCAGTCCGTTATCAATAGCATAAATCTTTTTAGGAGATAGCCGCTGTTTTTTTATGCTGTAGTCAAAAGAGAATAGCTCAAACAGTAGATACGACTCTTCCAGGCAGTGTATGTAGTTTGTTATGGTTGTAATGTTGCTGAAGCCAAATGGTGTTTTGAGAGAGTTGTAGCTCAAGTCTTTGGTAAAGTTGCTGAACAGATAGTGTGCAAGCTGTTTGAACTGTTTCACGTTACGAATACCGTGTCTGGTGATGATATCTCTGTAGAGAATGTCATCATATGTTCTTTTCAGGAATTCAGGGTCATTGTACAGGAGATACTCGGGAAACCCGCCGTTTACCAGATAGTCATCGAAATGAGATAAGATCAGCGCCTTTATTCTTGTGGTAATTTCACTTACAACAAAACCTTTGAATTCAAGGAACTCTTTGAATGAGAAAGGAAACAGCTCTATTTTTACATAGCGACCTGTTAGATGGGTACCCAGTTCCGAACTGAGTAGCTTTGCGTTTGAACCGGTTAAGAAAACCTTATAGTCTTCATCATGAATTCTACGGACGAATCTTTCCCAGCCATCGATATTTTGAATTTCGTCGAGAATTATGTTTTTTGAAGAAGAGCGTTTGTGAAAAGCAAGCATCATTGTTTGAAAGTTATCAAGGGTGAAATCGATTAATCTTTCATCGTCAAAATTCGCAAAATGGAAATTCTCCATTTGTTGGGAAAACTGCTTTAGAAGGGTTGATTTACCGGATCTTCTCACTCCTGAGATTACAACAATTCGGGGATGATGCAAATACTTACCAATATTGATTTCCCTGGTAAGACCAGCCGATCTACTAAGGAAAAGGCTCCGCTGATCGTTGAGGACCTCTTCTATTTTTCGTAATTCCATTTCTACACTCCACTGTTGTTCTCTATAGTGTACAACAAATCAGGATTAATGTCAAATACTAATTGACATTATGAGGTATTTGTTTTGCACTATAGTGCACCACTAAAGGTATGTGGCTGATAAGATTTCGGATCACATTCAGAGTCAACTGCCCCCCCCGCCCAGTAAAATCAAAAGCAGGTGAAGAAGAAGAGGAGGAAGAAGACTGAGCATAGAGCAACCCTGGAACCAGAAGAAGCAACATCAGTAATGGAATTGAAAACCTGTTCATAATCAGCACCTCCATAGGGCAGTACATACAACATGCAGAAAGGTTGCCCAATTTGCAATTCTGCTTGCAACAACATGAACGGTGTTTTCCTCCGGCAGAAATGATGATATTCAAGTAGCCAATACTCGTTATAACAGATACTTGGGGGATTCTGGAGATTCAGCAATCGAATGGAGGAGGAATGTCTACTCAGCAACCCGGGATACCAAAAACAATTTCGGTTGTTAAAAGGCTTGCACTGGCAGATACCGCCTGCCGGGTGCTTAGAGCAAACGGTTCACAAATGCACTATGCGGATATCTTAAAGGAGATACTGGATACAAGGCAGGCAGACTCAGATACAAATCTGTCTGACTTGTACAATGCTATGTACCTTGAGATGCATAAGAAGAAGAGAGCCCGCCTTCAGTTCCAGGGTGACGGGCAATGGACGCTGACCTCATTCGTAGAGAAAGAGTCATCCGGAGTCTGAGCTTGAGATGACCACAACTATTCCCCTTGAATCTCCGCACAGCTTCAACAGATAGAGAAGCCCGGCTTGCGTGGTATTTACATTGTCCGTACCAGTGAGCGTGTAGAAGAGATGTCAGCCGAGGATGCAGTCAGGAACTGCAAGCGCCTGCTGCCGGGTTGTGCTTTGTGAGATTCTCCGTAGATTTCGTTGAACTGGTTTCTGAAATGGGACTGATCATCCCAAAGAACCAGGAGCTATGTTTATTGGCGTATGAAACAGACGCAGAAAGCGCAACTCATTAGTACACGAACTTGAGACTGGCAATATGAACTGCCCCAAGTGCAGACTTGAACAGAATGATGAAAACCGGGAATGCCTCCGCTGCGGACTTATCTTCAGCAGGTACAAACCCCGCGATCACGACCAGATACCAGGCAGAAAGCCTTCCTGTGAGACTGAAAACCGGTCACCGCTGAAGCACGCTGTCGATTACATGTTCCACACAAAAGATAACATAGAGATTGTGTACCTCATCGGAAGGCTTATCGTTTTCGTCTTCCTGCTCATCTGGAGCATGAAATTCTTCGGATCATCCATAGAAAGCAACTACGTGGGAAGATCCTTCATGCATCTCGTCAATCTGCCTTTTCACGAAGCGGGACACATAGTATTCAGGCCACTGGGCAGGGTTATGCATTCCCTCGGCGGAAGTCTGGGACAGGTTATAATGCCATTGATCTGTACCCTTGTCCTCCTGATAAAGACTCGTGATACCTTCGGAGCTTCCATTGGTCTGTGGTGGACGGGAGTAAGCATCATGGACCTGGCTCCCTACATAGATGACGCAAGATCTCTCAGCCTTCAGCTTCTCGGGGGGAATACTGGCATTTCGTCCCCTTATGGATTTCATGACTGGAATTTTGTACTTGCCGAGTTGAATCTGCTCAAACATGATCACCTGATTGCTGATATGGCAGCCACCGGAGGCAAGCTGATAATGTCCATTTCTCTTCTGTGGGGTCTTGTACTTCTGATCAGACAGTTCCGCCGCCTCCGTTGATATCCCCGCCTGCCGCTGCTATCACACCGATGCCATCTGTATTGATGTGGTTCAAATTGGAACACATGCCTGCATTTGAGAGTGTCAATCAGGAATTACGGCCATAGCAGAAAAAACAAAATGATCACCAATACTCCGGCTATTCCTATTGAACTGGGACCTGTCAGCGCCAGTAATTGGGTAATGCATGGATACGATAAGGTTGACGATGTTGTAATCTGGGGAATAGTTTCAAACCATTTGCCAAAGCTAATGAAAGAAATTGAAGGATTGCTGGCTGAAAGCTGACATTGAATTCATCGAGGACTTTGTAAGCTGATACTCTCACAAAAAGATAGTTTACACCACTTTTAGAAAATGCTTATCTCGCTTTCTCAATTCGGAACCGGATTTACTGGATTGGTGCTGTCATGCAATATCTATTTCTACAATACTGTCTTTCATAGATCATTCCCCTTATACTCAGTAAAGAGTGACTTACCTAAATAGTGAGTTGCTTAGGAGCGTGCCCGAGAATACAACATCGGCATTAGCAACCACACGAACGGCTATAATACACGCTAATTATCGGCAAATAGCGTTGCTATTCTTCTCAAATTAGCATGCATTCTATCTCGCCCGTGAGGCGCTACTGCACAATGCCTATTGTCAGACACACTCCTAGACAGTGAGTTACCTAAACAAGGAAGGGGAGTGTTATGAAAAAGTACATAGTGACTGTTCTTATTCTTGGCCTTATCATTGGATGCGGAGACAGCACTTCACCCTCAGGTCCTCAGAGCGGATCTGATTCGGCTTACTACCCGCTTTCTGTTGGGAATCAGTGGGTATACAACAGATCTGGTTCGACTTCGGTTGCCGGTATTCCAATCAGCACCATTTCCGGAGAGAATATTACTGACATAACAGGACAGGTTTCCCATGGTGAAGGATTCCTGGTTTATGTGCAGGAAAATGACATGTCTGATACAACTGAAACTGCTGGACAGGTAGTAGTTCTTGACTCAACATTTACCACTTACATGAATATCACTGATGCCGGAATTTACAGCTATGTGAGTCTCACAGGTTCAGATTCTGTAGGTTTTGTTCCGTTCCCGCTTGAAGTGGGAGCAACCTGGCAGTTCTCAGACGAACCACCAATGACGGGTGAAATTCTCTCTATGTCTGAGACTGTAATCGTTCCCGGGGGGACATTCGAGAATTGTCTTCAAATGAGACTAACATGGGTGGACGCTACTGGAGTCACCGTAATTAATGTTACCGATTTTGCTCCCAATGTAGGTCGTGTTCGAAATGTATTAACGCTGAGTTACGGCACGATGGTTACCACGATAACATCTGTTTTGATGTCCTATTCTGTTAATTGAATAGGTCAGAACCGTCAGGAGCGTGACTGGCAATAGGCATTGAGTTGCGTTTTTGTTACCCGTGACAGGTGTTTTGAAAGAAATGTCGGATTACATCAAGCTGTGAATCCAGGCATATCACATTGAAGGCAGATACTATAACCTGCACTGGGAGGTCAGCTTGTGATAAAAGAAATCTGCATAAGTTGAGATAAATTATCTTATTGTGTAAAATAAGATAATCAGGAAAAAGCACTTTCTTGTTCTATACAATAAGAAATGTTTGACAGAATTCAGCCTTTCAGAAAAGCTCAAGGATTAAGGTTGTTAGAAGCTTGGCGATATGAGGCGGACCGGTACAAATCCAGTGCTTCAAAATGACTATTTCTCTCAATTGCTGTATAGTATGTCCTGATACGCTGGACATACATGTAAGGAATGTGCCTTGATTGATGTAATTGCAGAGCTTCGCAGAAGAGTAGAGGGTGAGATTTTTGATTACCAGATTCTCATGGATGTACTCCAGTGTTACGGGAAGCCAAGAGACCAGGTAACCAGGCTGTTATCAAAGAATGTAATTATCAGAATAAAGAAAGGGCTTTATTGCTTTGGGAAGCCATACCGAAGGAAATCAATTTCCGAGGAGTATGTTGCCAATCTGATCTACGGGCCATCGTATATCAGTCTTGAGTATGCTCTGCAGTTTTATGGTTTAATCCCTGAGAGGGTTCATACAGTTACCTCTGTTTCCTTGAAGAGATCGAAAACTTTTCGCACGCCCGTTGGCAATTTCAGCTACAGAATGCTCAGTGGTAATCGTTATGCAACCGGCTTTACTCTGCATTCAGCCACAGGGTATTCTTTCCTGATAGCTTCTCCGGAAAAGGCTTTGGCAGACAAAGTCTGGTCCGACAAGAGGTTTCCCGGATCTGCTGTTTCTGATTTTCATATCTACCTCGAGGAAGATCTCCGGATTGACAGGCAGAGCTTATCCCGACTGAGCCGTGCTGATATGAAAACGATCTGCAATGCCTTTGATTCCAGAAAGATCTGGAACCTTGCCAGTTACCTGGAACGGATATGGAAGGACAGCGATGCATGAAGCAATTCGAGTAATGCTGAATGATTACAGATGCGACACTGAAAGGGATTACATCAATTCCCTGCGTGATATTCTCCAGAGACTGGCGCTTCTCGGGCTTTGGCGCAGCAAATTTTTCGAACATGCTGCTTTTTACGGAGGAACTGCTATCAGACTGTTGTACGGGCTTGACAGATTTTCAGAGGATCTTGACTTTTCTCTTCGCACTCCTGACTCTGACTTTTCAATGAATGACTACAGCGGTTCTCTGGTAAGGGAGTTGGAAAGCTTCGGATTCAATGTTGACATCAGTACCCCAAGGGCAAAGTCGCCAACTGCGATTGAATCAGCATTTTTGAAAGCAGATACTTTCACTCAGCTTCTGGTAATAAACACCGACAATGAGATACTGCAGGGTATACACAAAAGAAAGCTTCTGAAGATCAAGCTGGAAGTTGACACTGCACCACCACCGGGCTTTGAAACAGAAACCCGCTATCTGCTTAAACCGATACCTGTTCCTGTTCGGGCTTACACCCTTCCCGATATGTTCGCAGGCAAACTTCATGCAGTGTTATTCAGAAAATGGCGTAATCGTGTTAAAGGGCGCGACTGGTATGACCTGCTCTGGTATGCAGGCAACCACCCTGAGGTTCACATGGGACATCTGGAAGCCAGAATGAGACAATCCGGTGATTACCAGGATGAAGAGACTCTAACACCGCAGAAACTCAGAGATTTGCTTGAAGGAACCATCGATGAACTGAATATCAATCTTGCCAGAAACGAAGTGTCACCTTTTGTAAGGGATCAGCAACTGCTTGATGTCTGGTCAAAAGAGCTGTTCAGAAGTGCAGTAAAGCAAATCATTCATATATAGCTGGCTGGATTGACTGTACATATTGATCAGGCTCCAACAGATAAAGAAGAGGAAGAACTTCGGGCAGCCATAGGAAAGGCCGCAGTTTTCTGATCAATTCGGAACTGGATTTATTGTTCTTTCTGCCTTTGCAGATTATACGCTTCCAGAATATCTCTGTGTAAATCGATAGAAAGAAAAGATTCTCTCAGAATCAGGTCATGAATATTGTCAGCTTCCCTCATAACAGAATCAAATGCATCTCCAAGAAAGACTATGCTTTTTGCCAGAGATTTCTCCTCTTTAGAATGCAACTCTGAGTATTCAGAGTAAAGATTGGAAATAGAAAACAGGATTTCGGTAATGTCGTTCATTCCCGGAGTGATGTACTGCTCAATTATTTTTATCTGCTGGAAGAACTCAATCTCACCGTCAGAGCCTGAAGAATGCAGCAGTAAGGCAGCGAGAGCGCCTCTAGGCTGAACGGTTCGTGCCTCAGCACCGATTTCATTGAATACCTGAATTGAAGCTCGCAGCAGTTCATCTGCTTT
>JAGLQD010000216.1 GCA_023136985.1 Candidatus Sabulitectum sp.
TCGTCCATTACTATTGCGTCAACAGGGCACTGACCGATGCATATCTGGCAGCTGATACACCCCTCCGGAACCACATAGTAGGACTCTATTACTTCAGCGCTTTCAGGGAAGATACCGTCCTCTGGATCAATGGTCTTAACCACTGCTCCCTTTGCCTGGATCTCCAACGCGACAAACTCCAGATCAAATGATTCCCAGGTGAAGTTGAAAACACCTGCTGCTGCGGTAAGAGCAAACACCAGGATCATAGTTATGCTTTTCAATGAAAGCTCCTTTCTCTATACAAATGACCTGTTAAGGTCTTAACGGCTGGTCTGTTACCCAATCTGCCCGCACAACACGCCTTTTCATGGATCGCATGCCTGTGTAAGCATGTGAATCGGGGTTGATCATTTCGTGGTAGTTCCAGCATTCGAACATACACTGCCCGCAGCTGATACACTCATCGTAGTCTATGTAAATCATATTAGTAACAGGGCCTATAGACATGGTGTCCTGCCACACAGCATCAACAGGGCAGCCGAAACCGCAGAACACATCGGTGCCATCAGCATAGTCTGTAATAATGTAGCAGGCGGATTCATCCCCGGCTGTACAGAGCCCGCAGTTGTTGATGGTGGTAGGGTTGAAGGTATAGTGGTTGTTGTAGTAGATAAGTCTCCAGGCGTCCGCGGAAACAGCAATATCAGCAGAGGGGTTTCCTTCGCTGAAGAAAGCCCTTATGCCGAAGAAGTAGTTCTTTGCATATCTGGTTCCGGTAATAGCGTCTACAGGGCAGACATCCATACACTGACCACAAGCGGTGCATAGGTCATAATCTATAACTGCAATTCCCCCCTGGACTACAATAGCATCCATTGGGCAGACCTGCTCACAGAGTCCGCAGCCGATACAGGGTTCTTCCTGAACCTCTACACGGACGAACACATAGGCTGTGTCCGCAGGAGCCTGGACTGTTGTCATTACAGTGGCCTGATTCCAGTTCTCTGTTGTTATCGGTGATTCTGAGGCACGGATCTCGTAGTATTGAGCATTGTCGACTTCTGTCCAGCGTAATGTGAACGAAGAGAATTCACCTGTCATGTATCCCCATATGGGATCTACCGCACCAGCAGTATCGCCGGAGTCAACAAGAAGAGCGCCGGCACTCACAGCAGTTGGCATAACAGGGTTTTCACTTTCACTGAGGCAGGCAGCTATAGATGCAAGAGCTACAACTGCCATTAGAGAAAGAATATGCTTTTTCACTTATTTGACCTCCATACTATTACGGATACTCCGCGGTTCAATTTATGACTTTCCATTCAATGTACATCCAACAGTCTACTATTGTTCCTTTTCTGAAAAGAAGCAAGCGTTTCTGGAAACACTAAATCAATCGGGTTTGGAACTGACTACCGGTTCGCTATGTTCACCGTGTGATGGTATCCTTCAACCAGGGGGCACATTATCAACAGATACATTCGATACATCTTTCTGCTTCTTTCTGTCTCAGCCAGGATTTCTGCGGAGGCTCTCATATTGTATACCTCGGATGGAGGTGCTAGTTGGGTCAGAGAAGAAAGCAGTACAGTATCGAACCTCAATGCTGTCGCGATTAGTCTTACTACAGGTATAGCGATCTCGGTAGGTGATAACGGAACAATTCTACGCAGAGGAGAGAACGGAACCTGGGCTGATGTTTCTCCCGGAGGATTCACCGCTGATCTGTACTCGGTTGCTGTGGGGATTTCCGGTATGATGGCTTGTGGCGAAGGCGGAATTCTTCTTTCATCATTCGACGGAGGTAGCAACTGGACAGCACTGTCAGATTTTGGTCATGAGGACACAGATCTCTACAGTGTAAATTTTGATCCTACTCATTCAAACTCTTTTCTGATCACAGGAGATAACGGCTTCATCTATTCTTCCAGGGATAGACTGGTGCAAACCGGTTCTAGCACAGATTTTGTTACTTCCTGTGGAATGCTGTGCAGCGGGTTTCCCGAGGTGGTTCTGGGAAGAAACGGGTCAGGGTATAACATCAGGAATGAAGTCATGTTTGATATTGGAGATGTTGTTATCAGAGGAGCCACTGAAATAGTCTCCGGTGGAAGCAGCTACATTGCCGTTGGAGAGAGTGGATCTATTTTTCGATATTCAGACAGTGAGGTCTGGGATAGTATTCCCTCTATTACAGGGGAAAACCTGAACGATGTCTCTTATCTTGCCTGGGGCATGACTGCCTGTGCAGTAGGGGATAACGGAATTGTACTGATCTCTGAAGACAACGGCCTTACCTGGGAAATATCTAACATGGGAATCTCTAGAAACTTGAATGCAGTAGCCGGGAATGGTGCATGGATAGCCTGCATTGTGGGCAGCAGTGTCATGTCAGGTATGGTGAACTTCTTTACAACCAGTGAGGTTTCAGACTGAATGGACCTCAACATTATTTACAGCAGACTGTTCGCTTTTTTTGGACCCAGGGGCTGGTGGCCGGGAGAGTCATCCTATGAGCATTTCATTGGCTGCATTCTTGCTCAGAACACCAGATGGGATCGGGTTGTTCCTGTTATTGAGAAGATGAAGCAGAGGGATGTTCTTTCTCCTGAAAAATATCTTCAACTGGATTCAGATGATCTGGCAGAAATCTTGAAGGGCTCAGGCACCTACAGAATAAAGGCAGAGTATCTTCAAATTGCAGGCAGCTATATGCTTTCACTGGGCTGGGACGGCACTCCGGAATCGGTAACAATGGAAACAGAATTACTGAGAGGTCAGCTTCTTAGGCTTAAGGGAATAGGCCCGGAAACATGTGACTGCATTCTTCTGTATGTGCTTGAAAGACCGGTTTTTGTTGTGGATGCTTACACCAGAAGAATTCTTAGCAGACATGGATTGTGCGGTACGAAAACAAAATACATGGAAATACAGGAGTTGTTTCATGGTGTACTCTCTCCGGATGTGGAGATGTTCAAAGAGTATCATGCTCTTCTTGTTGAATGTGCAAAACGATTCTGTAAATCGAAACCCTTGTGTACTGATTGTCCTCTGTTTGAAGGAAATGGAGAAGTAGAGATAGAGCACCTGTTCACAGCTGAGGGTTTGAGGCTCCAGTTCGTTTATGTGCCAGAGTAAGACTAGTGCTCTGTATGCCTTAATATTTCGGTATAATGCGCCGCTATCCTGAGTTACAGCAAGGCACTGGTTTATGCGCATAGCACCGCTATGAAATTGAACCAGTAACGCTGCTGGGGCTCTGGAGAGCCAGCAGGATTCGAAAGTTTAGGGTATACAGAGTACTTGCCCCCGGTTGTTCCATCGGATTGCATCAGCACATTGATGAGGATGAGTTGTATTTCATTATTGAGGGCTCAGGAAAAGTATCAGACGGAGAGGAAACTCATGCCGTTATGTCCGGGCACTCTATTCTTACAAGAAGCGGAGAGTCCCACTCCATAGAGAATACCGGTTCCATGGATCTTATTCTTATTGCAGTCATACCGCAAGCTCACACTCAGTAGCAAATTCCGTTTATATTTCGTCTCCCTGCGGAGGGGTGCCAGAGCGGTTGAATGGGGCGGTCTCGAAAACCGTTGTCCTCTTTTTGGGGGACCGTGGGTTCGAATCCCACCTCCTCCGCCATTTCGGGTTACGGTTCAGACACTGGTTGACCCATGATGGAATTCATGAACAGGGCATCGGAGATACCAGCTTGCTTCTCTATGCCCCAGACAGCCACATCCGATCCGGGAGCCGGTTCTGATGCCAATAGTTCAAACTTTTGAAGAATGCTCTTATCACGGAGGGATGCGCAGATACCGGCGCATGAGCCAAGGATGTTCCGCTTGAGTATATAGAGAAGCTTCTCGTCAATATCGCTGAAGCTTACGCGTGCTGTTGCCCGGGAGATCACTTTTTCAAGAAGCATGTTCTAAATCTCTCAGTTAAGTTGCTTGCTCTCGATTGACACTGGTTTTTGCGATGAATCAAATCCGGAGCAGCAGAGCCAAACGGACAATTCTGTACGAACTTAACGGTTCATATCTCCTCTTGAGACTGTCCATACTACCTGATAAACCACCAGTCAAACACCGATGCAGCAGGATACACATTGGTTTAACGGTGAAGAATACCTCTATCAATAGATCATACTCCTGTACATGCACAAGAAGATATGTTATCTATTGTTACCGGTGCGTTTCGCAGAAAGCTTTGTCTGTGAGGCTCTAGTCGAGAAGACCAAACTTATTTATCGGAGGTACAGTTTTGAGATCAGCCTCGTATCCATTCTGTCTTGTTCTACTGGGAGCATGCGCAGCTGTTTTTGCCCAGCCCCCTGATATTCTGTGGACTAATAGCTACGGTGGGAGCACTAACGATTATTGCCGGTCGGTACTTCAGACTGATGACGGTGGTTTTTATCTAATTGGGATGAGTGGATGGGATCTGTCACTGCTTAAGGTTGATGAGAACGGGCTGCTTGAATGGGAGAAGACATTTGGCGGTTCAGGATATGATTTCGGAGAAGATGCACAGAGAACCTTGGATGGAGGGCTGATCATTACCGGCTGGACCCATTCGTTCGGGGCAGCAGATGGCGACCTCTGGCTGCTTAAGCTGGACTCTTTGGGAGGTCAGGAGTGGAGTTCGATCTTCGGGTGTGATTCAGTGGATAGGGGATTTTCCGTTTGTCAGAGTCCAGACGGAGGATTTGCAGCAACAGGTGTGACCACCGGTTCGGCTGGAGACCCGGAGCTCTATATCGTTAAAGTTAATGAATACGGTTCACTGGAGTGGGAGCAGAGTTACGGAGGAACAGACAGCGATATTGGTTTCTCGATAGAACCCACGACAGATGACGGATTCATCATCACAGGATCCACATACATGGAAGAAACTGACGCTGACCTCTGGTTGATCAAGACCGACAGTTTTGGAGAGATAGTGTGGGAAGAGACATTCGGTGACTCCCTTGAGGAAGTGGGCTATTCAGTAAGTCAGACCAGCGATGGCGGTTTCATTGTTACAGGGTATACTCTTTCTTATGCCACGGGGGCTGATATTTTTCTGTTGAAAACAGATAATATGGGCTCAGTTGACTGGACTTCCTCATTCGGTGATTCTGACTGGGACAGAGGGGACGATGTCATCCAGACCATCGACGGAGGGTTTGTCCTCACCGGATCCACCACATTACCAGGTGCAAGCATTGATATCTCGGTGGTAAAAACCTTCTCCGACGGTGGTCTTGACTGGCAGATGACCGTTGGCGATGCCGACCATGACGAATACGGGTATTCGATTTTGCAGCTTCCCGATGGAGGGTTCATTATAGGAGGAGATTCCAGGTCATTCTCTACAGGTGATCACAACATGTTCCTTGCCAGGCTTGCACCTCCTGAAGGCATAGCAGATGATGACGATCCGGAATCCAATGATCTGTTCCTGCACTCCATAGCACCAAACCCCTCTTTTCAAACTGTGGAGATCTCATTCTTTCTCCCTGTCTCCGCGCATACTGACATTTCTGTTCTTGATCTATCAGGCAGAGTTATTTCCTGCATTCAGCAGGGTGTGATGCCTGCAGGTGAGAACTGTACAGACTGGAATGGCTGCAGCCAATCAGGTTTTCCTGTTTCCGGCGGAGTCTACCTGATCCGTATTGAATCCATGGGGCAGATCGTTACTGGAAGGCTGGTTGTTTTCAGGTAGGAAAATCGATTCAGGTATACGATGGTGTCAGTTAATCGAGTTACTTGAAAGGGAGGCCGCACCATCCCTAAGCTTCTTCAGGTTAAGTATCATCCTGTATTGAAAGTGACCAGGTCAAAATTAGAATTTTGTCAGTTTCAGAATTTTGCCCATGAGAAAATCAATGTCCTTCCGGGAACGCAGTGCAAATCTGTAGAAACCCAGATATGCGAGAATAAGAGGCAGTGGCCAGCCGATGGCCTTTCTCATCATTCGGATCTCGCAGAGGAAAGGATCCTCAGGAGCTCTGTTTTCTGCCATTGGAGCCTTGTCCAGCAGTTCAAGCATTTCAAGAAGAAGGTTTTGAATCAGCTCAACTCTATTGAAATTTATCCAATCCACAGTGTCTTCCGGTTTGTGGGAATGTTTACCCCAGCCTTTGCTGATGAAAAGGTAGGGCTGACCTGCTTTTCTGAATGCGTGGTAGTCGGATCTGTCTCCAATGTATCTGGTCAGTGTTGGGATAACTCGAAGCCCCTTCGCCTCTGATGAAGCATGCTCAACAATGGCTGGCAGTTCCAGGTGACTTTCAGAACCCAGGATGAAAAGCATTTGTCTTATTCCCGGAATAAAGAAATCGACTGGTGGAATTCCAACCTGGAAGTCATGACCGATCATGTCCAGGATCACCACACAGGCAAAATCAATATCATTGCAGTGATCATTGCAGAATCTGGTGGATCCCATGTTCTCTGTTAGGAAACAGGGTTTCTCCTCTGCGTCGAAGAAGGCCACAATAGTGTTTCGTTCAGGGGGCTTTTTCATGAGTATCTCTGATATGCTAAGGATCATTGCAACTGAGATAGCATTGTCATCCGCGCATGGAGCATCTATTGCGCTGTCATAGTGAGCTCCAATAAGAACAGGCAGGGCAGAGCTGTTTCTGCCGGGGATAACTCCTGCAAGATTAGTGAATTTATCTCTGTAAGGTAAACAGAAGTTGTTGTTCTTGAAAGGGATCAGCCCGATCTCTTTCATTCTTTTCTTCAAATACTGCAATGCAATTTCATGACCGGGTTGACTCACCCGTCTTCCACCGGGAAGAGAAAGTTTTTCCGTATCTCTTCTAATCATCTAACCGGAATCTGAATGCAGGAATTCTTGTGGTTAAACCTTTATCTGTGAGCAGATACACAGGAAGCCAGGCAGGAGTAACAAGAGTGATCTGAACATCTGCTCTTCTGGGCTTGATCTCAAGAATACCCGTATCCTCAAGAGCAGCCTCCCATTTTTCTACAATGGTTTCCGCAGCTTCTTTTACCTCTTCCTCAAGATCTATTATGCTTTCTTCCAGCCTCTCGATCTCTTCCTTTGATTCCTCTATATCAGCCTTTGCTGATTTTGTCATTCGTCTTCTCCGGGCGGCGCTTGAAAGACCTGAGGTTCTTCTTCTGCCAAAAAGACCCAGCAAACCGGCTATTGATTCACCTGCAGATAACATCTCCTCGTTCTTTCGCCCTTTGTAGTTGTCTTCATCCTCCTCCAGCTCTCTCTCTTCTTTTGCAAGTTTTGTCTGCAGGCGCTGAAGTTTCGTTCTGGTTTTACCCCGGAGCTTGTCCACTTCAATATCACGAAGCTCCCTGGCTTTTTCCCGGCAGCGAACAATGAAGTCTGCTTTTGATTCTTCAGGGGAGGCATTCAGTTTAAGTGTGGGGTTGAAGGGAATCTCCAGAACACTGTTGTGGTACAGATAGTTGGAGAAATCTCTGGTTATGGTTTTCAAGCTTCTTACTGTAGTCCAGTCTGAAGGGAGTGAATCCTTAAAGAAGCAATCCGGTTCCGGGTTGTGAGTAAGATCATCAACTGTAAGTTTTCGTGTTTCCGCCTTATCCCATTCCATGATGATTCCCAGGTCATCCGGAGAGACAAGAAAAGCGCGAACATCTGTTTTGGTAATGTTTCGTTTTCTGTTCAGGAAAGAAACCTTTGCCAGGGCGATAAGAGAAGGCTCATAGTGAAGCTCTATTTTCTGCTGCCCTGGGACCTTAACAAGAGCCTGCCCCCTGCTGATATCAACAGGCAGGAAAACTTGCTTAATTCCAGGAGGGAGTACAGGTAGTTTTGAAGCAGATCTGGTATCTTTAGAAGTAGAAACCGGAGTAGCTGCAGTCGTCTCTGGTTGTGGTATCTCACTGGCAGGAGTCCGGGTAATCTCTTTACTCTGATCCAGAGAGCGGATCTGATCACGGGTAAGCGGACCTCTCAGATAGCTCATGGCCCATCTTGTCTGGAAAACAATGGTTTTGTCTTCATGCACATTATGAAGCAGGAACACTCTGGAATCAAGCGAGGATATGATATTATCGATTTCTGATCTGTTGAATCCCGAACCGGATTCTGCTGAAATGGATTCCAGTCCGTCAAGAAGGCGTTTCTTGTCGCGATCGGTCTGCAGTCTGCCTATGAACCATGTTCCTGCGTTCGACATACCTTTGTAGTCGATATCCATGGGGTTCTGTGTGGTAAGTATCAGCCCGAGGCCAAAAGCTCTTGCCTGCTTAAGAAGCCTGAGCAGCGGTTTCTTCGAAGGGGGTTCTGCCACAGGGGGAAGGAATCCGAAAACCTCGTCAAAGTAAAGAAGAGCCCTGAGGCTGGTTGTGCCTGACTGGGTGCGCATCCATGTAACCACACGCTCAAGCAGAAGAGTAACAAAGAACATTTTCTGACTGTCAGAAAGGTGGGCAAGGTAGATAATGCTGTGGCGTGGTTTTCCGGAAGGCGTATGAAGAAGTGAAGCAATGTTTAGCGGTTCACCCTCTAGCCAGGATTGGAAATCAGGAGATGCTATGATGCTGTTCATTGCAATGGCGAATTTAAATCTATCTTTTGCGGGGAAGAAGGTATCTACATTGAAAACACCCAGTTTTTCAACAGGAGGAGTCTGTATTGATGTTATAAGAAGGGGAAGATCAAGGCTTTCCTGCTTTTTCCAGTAGTGTTCTATAATTGAAGAGAGCAGAATGTATTCCCTACTGGAAAGGGGATCTGCATCAATCCCGATCAAACCAAGCAGAGCGTGCACAACCCCCTGTATCTGCTCTCTGATCAGTTCAGCATCGGTTTCCCAGCTTAGAAGCGGCGGGGTGAGAGCAGAGAGTATGGATATGCTGATCCCTGCATCAGATCCTGGTGTAAAAACAGAAAACTCTGTACTGTTCTTCAGAGCCTTTATTCGTTCAGGAGACTGATCCCAATCAGCAAGCCCTTTTCTCCATGCCTCTGCAACCTGCTGGGAGTATTCTTCTACTGTAAGCTCTTTCCTTCTGGCGTCGTCGATATTTACCCAGGGCTTGAAATCGCCGGGTAGCAGGTTTGGGAAAGTAAGGAGAAGATTTGTGATGTCTCCTTTGGGATCAATGATTATTGCAGGAACACTGTCCAGAGCCGCTTCTTCCAGAAGATCAATGCACAGCCCTGTTTTACCTGAACCTGTCATACCCAGGCAGACAGCGTGGGTGGTCAGATCTCTGGCATCGTACATAACTTCTTCTCTGGAACATTCTTTCGCATCAAGATCGTACTTGCGTCCTATATAGAAGGCACCGAGTTTTTCTATTCGATTCAAGACCATCCCCCTTTTGTGCCGCCGAAGAAAAATCTATCAGGCTATTGTTTTGCTGTTGAATATCAACTGTTTGACCATATTCAGCAAGAGATAATTATCCTACCAATTTGGCAGAGCCTTTTTCTTCCAGATATAGACCACACTATCCACTTCAGATCTAAGCTCAGGAGTAGATGCAGAAACAGACTGTCCCTTCTTTTCCAGCTTTCTCAGAAGCAGACCAAGGGCAATAACTATTGAATTAGGCACGATCACATAGAGAATGTCACCGAATCCGAGGATCTCTTTCTGGATTCCGTATGAGAAGATGAGCACAGGAGTTCCCAGCAGAACTATCTGCAGGAGAGCTGCATACATCTGATGTTTAACGATCTTCTTAAAGTGTTCCAGATCCTGCTCTGTTTCAATTCTCGGTGTTCCGGCCATGAATTTTTTCAGTTCTGTCATTAAAACAATACCGCTTATAAGCGACAGGGATGGAAGACCTGCAAGGAGCGCAACTATTAATGAATAACTCAACTGTTTATCCCCTTTGCTGTTCCTGCTGTTCATTTGCCTCTATCAGAACCAGTAGTCACTCAACTCTTCAACACTGTTGAACCGCACGGTATCAGGAAGAGTAGACATGAACCATTTCATGTTCGAGTACCTGTGCAGAAGAAGCATTCTCATTATTCCCCGGGAGTCTCCTTTGTATCCGTATGTATCAAGAAAGTGATTGAAGAGACCCTTATCCCCGGCACTTATGAAGAGGCCGATAGAACAGAAATCATATTCCGGAACTGCGATCATCGATGGCTCGAAATCGATGAGCCCGGTAATATTGAAACCTCTGTTGCTTTCTTCCACGAAGAGGTGTTCCTGCATTATCTCGGTGTGGCAGATAACAGACTCAGAGGAGTTTTCTACCTCATCTGTATTCTGGATGAATCTTGAAATATTCTCTGTCCACGCATTGCTCAGACCGGATTCTCTGTGATTTTGAAGAAGATCAAGTGTTTGAGTATTTATGAAGTCTTTCCAGCCGGGCTCTCTTGTTGGGAACAGTTCACAGGGCAGAGAATGCAGCTCCTTTAACATATCAGCAATCTGAGCAATAATTCGCCTTTTCTCCCAGATCGAGATATCATTCCATACTGATTTTAGCGGAAATCCTTTCTGCTTCTGCATTATCAGGAATGGAAGGCCATTGTAAATTCCCTTTACAAAAAGCTCCGGAGTGGTAACACTGAGTTTTCCATGAAGAGTTTCCAGGTATTTAGCTTCATTATTACAGAAGGATAATTCGTTTTGTGAGAAGACTTTCACAATTTTATCCTCTTCAATTTCATACAAAATCCTGGAGCCTTCATAAATGCGTTCTTCCTTGAAATTGAAAGAGTTGGAGCTGCATATGTTCTCAACCAGTTCAGAGCATAGCGCGTCATCTTTCATCAAAATGCTGAACCGGGTTTCCGCAAGAGATTTCACTTACGAACCATCTTTTACAGCAGAGTGTTTTAGAAGAGAAAAGAGGTATTCTGAAGTTTTCTGCTCCCATTTCATTGAACTGGTAGACAGGTATGAGAATGAGGAACAGAATTCACCTCCTGAAGGTGAAACAAGATCGAACACGCGATTTGCCACATATGGTCCTGATGAGACTGTTATTACATCCAGGTCCTTTTCAATGAGATCTGCGATCAAAGGGTAGTGTGTACAACCCAGGATGAGGTGGCTCAGATCCAGAACTTTCAGCGGTTCAAGCTCTTTGTGCAGTTCTTCCATGAGAGATTCGTTCAAGCCGGTGTCCAGAATGCTCTCCACAGTTGAAGCAAGCCCCGGCATGGAAACATGAAGGATACTTCCCGCAGGGTCTGTGCGCTGCTTTAACATCTTGAATTTCTCAGATCTTCCTGTCAATTCTGTGGTAATTACAGCCGCTTTCCTGATCTCTGAAGAATGCTCCCTGTGGTTGAGAACATTTATGTAAGGCTCAACCCCTACAAATGGTGTATCCCGGTATTTTTCTCTCAACGGCTTAATGGCCGCTGCGGTGGCTGAATTGCAGGCAACCACAATAAGATAACATCCACGCTGAAGCAGCATTTCCGTAATAACCTGGCTTCTATTAACAATCTCGGTATCTGTTTTTTCCCCGTAGGGAGAAAAGGCATCATCAGAGATGTAGTCTATTATCACAGATGGAACCTTCTCTATTATTCTGTGAAGAATTGAGAAGCCGCCTATCCCCGAGTCAAAGATCCCGATTCTGGTTCTTGGTTCGTTCATTTTTTCCTGTTCAAAGATGAAGTTACCTTAATATGCCTACAGAAGCACCGTTGCGCACAGCCCACATTCTTAACAGTGTTAGAGTGAGCATGGAATACCGGATTAATTTTCAGGAGGAGGCTGAGATGCCGGGGCTTATTCCAGGATTTATTGTGCAGCAATTTCGTAACAGTGTTCAGTCCGGAACCTTCACAGAAAGCATTCCCTTTTTGATGTTTCAGGATTTACACCTCTTACAGATAAGCTTTCCAAGGTGGGGCACCAGGGCGCTGGAATTTGCAAAAGATGCGTTTGAGAACAACCCCGGCTATTCCAACAAAGAGATGCTTGCAGAATTGGAAGGAGGAATCTGATAGCGAAAGCCTGCGAGCAACACTCTCTATTTCACTTGACTTACATCTGGTAGTAGCCGATCAGCTTCTCTGCATTGTTTCTTCGTACACTGTTATGGAAGTAAGGGTTGAAAGTTCATCAGCCATTCTTCTCATTTGATCCGGGTTTCTGGAGACACTCAGGAGATGGTTGTTCCCGTCCAGTGAGGTAAGGCTTAGCATTGCCGCACTTCCCTGTATTGTTTTAAGAAGGATTTTTTGAATGGAATCGATATTCATGGTTCTTCTCTGAGTACCGGGTCTTTTGAAAGTAATTGTCCTTTCCATCTGGTCCACAGTTATTCCAGAACCTAACCCTGCTTTTCTTATGAAGAAACCGATGAGATTTGCCAGTACGAAAATCCCCGCTGCTATAATGATGTGTATGTTGTTTGTTATATCGCCCTTACCCTGATCCTGCGGTGTCAGAAGGAAGATTGCACCAAAGATAATAATAGGAAGGATCCCCATTGCAATGGCTATTACCGGTTTTCCTCCGATACCCATGTTTCCTGCCTTCGCAAAGTATCTGCCATTTTTTTCATTGAAGAATTCCACGGTTATTCCTTTCCCTTATCAAGTTACAGTGCAAGATTGTAACAAAATACACCGAAGTCATTTTGAAGAAGAGATCCCAGCTGATTTCTCTCCTTCTTTCCTTTACAGATGAACTGTGCGGTGCCGTCACCCTGGGAACCAACACCCTTCCCGCCCCAGGCCAGGTTTTCCACTGCTTCATTCCGGAGTACCTGATGAAGCTTCGGAGCAGTGAGTTCGGAGGGGCAAAGTGGTGCGATCATCTGGTCAAAGATTGCCTGAGCTTCCTTCATCAACTTTCCCAGCTGTTTCGGGTTTCCATTCTTTATCGCTCTGCACGCTTCACCTGTTATCCTGTGGTTTTTTACTCCCAGAGCCTGCCTGATCATTGTGTTCCCGCTTGTGAAAGAGGTATTTAGATCTTCCAGAATTCTTCGAGTGTTCTTTTCAGACTTCAGGTCTACAATAAGGAAGTATAGCGGTTCTCCAGTGCTCAGGGGTTCTGCCATCATTTCATCACCATCAAATGTAAGAAGCACCGGGTTCTTGCCGTATGCACATGCCTGGTCCATTCTTCCGCACAGAGAACCTGTAAGAAGTTCACCTCTGTAGGCAAATTCCATCTCTTCCTCTTCTGAGAGGTTCAGGTCATGAATTCTGCTGAATGCTCTTGCTACCAGAACGCAGGTTGCCGCAGAGGAGGAAAGTCCTTTCTTGAGAGGCAGATCTCTTTTGTTGATATTCAGTCTGAGTCCAAGGTTCGGGTATTTCTTCAGAATAATACTTGCAGTTCCTGCTGCATACGAATCAAAGATTCCTGATGCAGCCACTTCATCCAGACGATCGAAATAGGAATGCTCCCGGCTGATGGATCCATCAGGAAGGATCTGTGAAATGTGAAAACCTTCTGATGCGGTTTTTGCAGTGGCGTAGATTCCCTGATCTGTTCCTGCTATGATGCACTTTCCGGTCATTACGGTCTTATCGAATTTTCTCTGTTCTCCCGCCCAGTCAGAATGTTCACCGAACAGGCAGAGTCTTCCCGGAATAAAGAGATCAATCTTTTTCAACTATTTTATCTCCCAGTTCTTCCGCTTCTTTTTCAAGGGTGAACTTCTTCAGAGTTTCCAGTGTAGGTCTTCCTGTTTTTCTTTCCCAGCCTCTGAGGGTGTAGTATTCATCCATCACCTTTTTAAACTTTTCAGGGTCAAGTGCGACCTTCTTGCGGATAAGGGGGTTTGTCTGCTGTTCTGCTTTCTCAAAGTATGGAATAACAGATTCATCATCTGCTCTGGATCTGCCCCAATTTCTGACCAGCAAAGCTCTCTCCAGCTGAATCACTCTCTCTGAAGCATGCTCCAGATCCTTGTCGTTCCACGGGATACCCGTGAGGGATGTGAACATGTGTCTCTCGAACGATGGACCTTCCATGTTGCCAGCTCTGGCAAAATTGTCTTCTGTTCTCAGAGAGTATATCCTGGGAAATACCTGATCACACACTGTAAGCGAATCTTTCATTACAGATCTCTGACCGTGCCACCATCCGGGGAAAGCTTTTCCTGTGTACCCGCTCACAGGATCGGCACAGGCCTCTGATCCATACACCCTGGCAGATACTTTCTTGATCCTCTCCCAGTCAAGACCAAGCTCAGGAGAACATATCCTGCTCCATCCCATTATGTTCTGCCCGTAGCCGTGAGCGCTTGAGATTGGGTCACGGGTGTCAACCGCCCACTGAAGAGCACTTACTACCCAGTACGGGAAGAACACATAGTTGATCCGGTCTCCGTGGCCGTCCCAGTGGCCAGCGTAGCCCCATGCGGGGAACAGCTCTTTCACTCTGTCTTCTCCGATTCCCAGGCTCTTGCTGGCTCTTACTGTGCCCTCTGAAAGAGCGGAACGGAATTCACCCTCTCTTCCGGATATGCCTCTCAGCAGAAATGCCCAGAACTTGGGACTGTCCAGATCTATCTCCATACCGTCAATCCTGGTAAGTACCCCATCGTTCTTCAGAAAACGGAGCCAGGGGATCATACCCACAAGAATTTCCCAGTGGTTCAGTCCCAGATCGTTTGCCATCTGCCCGATCTCAAATCCTGCCTCAAAGCCCAGCTTCCAGTTGTAGAAGCTGCTCTGAAGTCCGGGGAAGAGTCCAGCAATGCAGTCAACCTGTCCGGAAAGTTTCTTTCCTCTCTGCAGAACAGCAGGAACAGTAGTGTAGAATCTTGCATCATAGCATTTTACTGCACATCCCTGTGTGCAGGCCTGGTAGCGCTGCCCGAACTTTTTTACCTTTTCTTTATCAAGCTTTGGTGTATGGGGCCACCCGTGGGATCCGTGAGCTTCATTTCTTACAAGTCGACAGATCTCTGCAAATCTTTCCGGTTCTGCAACCTCCAGCGGAAGAGTTCCGTGAACTGCAATGGCCTTCAGATTCTTGGAGCCCATAACAGCCCCGTATCCTCCCTGACCGGAAGCACTCTCTGTTTCGGTAGCTGCTATTGCAATGCGAACCTTGTTTTCTCCTGCAGGGCCTATGGAGAACACAC
This sequence comes from Candidatus Sabulitectum sp., assembly GCA_023136985.1. Classification (GTDB taxonomy): domain Bacteria; phylum Fermentibacterota; class Fermentibacteria; order Fermentibacterales; family JCC-6; genus Sabulitectum. Next base: position 15,030 of record JAGLQD010000216.1, read on the forward strand.
GCCAATCTTTTCCATACTGTTCCATAATAATTTTCTGTGAGGCGTAGATACCTTTTCCCCAGAGGTCTCCGGCATCCTCAATTGTACAGGATCTGTTCTCTATCTTCAAAAAGACCGGGCTGGCAGCTCTTCCTGTGATAATTATCCCATCAAAGCCGGCATGTTTCAATTCCGGTCCCCAGTGACCTCCAAAGGATGATCTTGAATACCATTCCACCGGATATCCCTGAGCGGAGATGCCTGACACCGTTGTTCTTCCGGAGAACGGAGCAGCGGTTCCAGAAAGAGGGCCTGTTAGGATTATCAGCGGGCTTGAAGGATCAAAGGCGCCAGTTCCCGGAGGGATCTCATCCCAGGCTATTCTTGCAGCCATAGCCCTGCCGCCGTACCAGTCCGGCAGATAATCCATTGTGTTCTGCTGGTCTATTGATCTTGTGGAAAGATTTACTCTGAGCAGCTTTCCAGCATAACCGCCATATTCCATTATTTATCTTTCTCCTGCAGTGATTGCATTGAATGCGCAGGCTTCTGCGCAGGCTGGTTTGCCGCCGCAGAGATCGCATTTGAGAGGCGTTTTTCCCTTCAGAAACATTGCTCCGTACGGGCAAGCTGAAATGCACTTTCCGCACATTACACAGAGATCATAGTTTATTTTCCATGCCCCTGTGTGCTCGTCTTTGAATATGGCTTCAGCGGGACAGACCGCCCTGCACATGGGATATTCACACTGCCTGCAGTAGGTGACAGAGTTGAGCCCGGAAAAGAATTCCAGGTTTATTTGTATGGCTGATGCTGATCTGTCATGTATGCCCAGATGAACAAGGGCACAGACAGTCTGACAGTTCAGGCATCCTGTGCACAGGTTGGATTTTACCCTCAGTTCTACCATATATGCCTTTCTCTGTTTTCAGCACAAAATGGGTGCTGTGTACCGCAGTGTCAAGTAACTGGCAGGCTTTTCGGTATTCTGCTATTATCACGCCTGCTTCAAATCAGTTTTTCAGACAGATCAAATTTGTAACAGGTGGTACGAGAAATGGACATTTGCGATCAAGAGGGATACTCGGTAAGACTCAGCAGGAGAGCCTGCAGGGTAAGCATCAGGGTTTCTCCCGGAAGAGTTTTAGTTACTGCTCCTCCAGGGACGGATCGTGAATTCATTAATGCGTTTGTTGCCAGCAGAGAAAACTGGATAAAAGAGAAGCTTGCATTCTTCAATGACTGCAGCGGACCTCTGCCACTGACTGAGGTCAGGGATGGAACAACTTTGTGGCTTTTCGGTAAAGAAGTTTCTCTGCAGCAGGTCAGGAACCAGCCTCATCCTGCTCTTCAGGGTGACAGGTTGCTTCTGGGATCGGAATGGTTTTCCGGTGGCAGACTCTCCCAATGGCTTGATGATCAGCTTCTTCAGGTGGTGACTTCATTTGCACACAGTTATTCAGAGAAAACAGGAATGAGCCCTGAACGGATCAGGCTCGGTAATGCCAGAACCAGATGGGGAAGTTGTAATGCAGGGGGAGTTGTAATGATGAACAGAAAGCTTGTTCATGCCCCTTTGGATGTGATCGAATACGTACTTATACACGAGCTGGTTCATCTTAGGCACAGAAACCACTCTCGACTTTTCTGGGGCACATTAGAACAATATCTTGGAGAAGTGAAGTCGCAGAGAAAATGGCTGAGGTTGCAGGGAGCCCTGCTGATCTGACAGGGAAGTCAGGGGAAAAGACCGAGATCCTTTCCCCTCTGAACAGTCGTTATCTTGTAATTACCATTCTTGTTGTGGCTGATTCCCCGTTTGCATCCAGTCGAAGAAGATATATTCCAGGAGAAAGTGATTCCACATTCATATTCACAAGGGTTGATCCTGCAGGAAGTGTCTCTGAGTGACTCTGTACTTCTCTGCCGGAGACATCGAAAAGACTGAGTTTTACCGAACCTGTGAGTGGAACAGTGATAACTGTCGAAGCAACAGAAGTAACAGGATTTGAAGATAATCTCATAGAGGTGGTTGCAGTCTCAGTTTGAAATGATTCTTCACTAATACCGGTATTGTCAGGTACTGCAAGGTATGCAACTGTAGCGATGGCCGCCTTGGCCATATTGGTACCGAATGGAAAATACTGAAGATAGTTTGCCATCAGGTCTGTGGTCTGGTGGTAGTGAGGGTTGGACCAGACTGCTTTTTCTATGGTGAGCATTGCAGCATATCCCGCGTTCCAGAAACTGGCATGATCGCTGGCGGATACCGGGGAGGTGGCAACTATTTTTTCAAGAGCGGGTACATAGGTATCACTCAGCGCATTGAATGCAAGTCCAAGACCGGTTGATGCGGTGTTGTAGTGCAGCCATGCCTGATCCTCAGAGGCAGGGCCGTAGAAGATCATATCAAGATTAACAACACCAAGAATATCACTTCCTGCAGCAGCAGCAGAGTCGGCAAAGTGTTCGCTTCCGTAGAGACCCTGCTCTTCTCCTCCCCAGAGAATGTAAAGAACTGTGTATTCGAAGCTGTACTGGCTCATTATTCTTGCAGCTTCCATTACCGCCGCAGAGCCGCTGCCGTTGTCATCAGCACCTGGAGCATCTGTCTGGGAATATGGAGAGATGCTGTCCAGGTGGCCGCAGATGATCCAGTATTGAGCCGGATTAACAGTGCCGGTCTGAGTTGCAACTACATTCTGACAGTCGTATCCCTGCATTGAAAAGTGCCTGATCTCTGAATCCAGACCGTAGGAGTTAAACCTGTCATTGCTCCAGTCGCAAGCGGTATCAAAACCATCGGTATTGGAATATCTGGTAAGGTAGCTCTGGTAATTGGTGGTAATAGAAATAAGGCTGTCCTGGCTGACTGCTGCAACAATGTCTGCAACAGTGTCATCGTACCCTCTTGTAAGAGGTATTGGAAGAGGAGATGAAGGGGCCAGCGTTTCTCTCAGTGGCTGAACCATAAAGATATCAGATCGAAGAAAATCACCTCTCAAAGGTCTGAGAAGTCTTACTATCAGGGTGTTTCCGTTCTGGTAAACAACGCTGCCCAGTTCTGTTGCCTGTAGAATCCCATTGTCATTGCGAACGGTTACAAGGGCATATTCTTCGAGACTTTCTGCACCAGTGTCAAGAAGCTCTCCCTTCTTTTCAAGGGAACCGAAAGCAACCACATGGTTACTCTGTCGAAGAACTATCACATACGAATCTGCTGGTTCTGCCCGACAGTCGGGAATAGTGAACAGTGCTTCTACTGCCAGGGAGGCTGTAGTCAGCAGAAAGAGCGCAAGAAGAATGGAGATTTTCATTATTCACCTCTTAGGAAAAGGATGTGTGTGCGGACAATGTAACATACTAAAAAGGTACGAAAAGAATCAAAGGTCATGACGAACAGCATTACTCGTCTTATGTTATAAGTTAGCAATTTTACAAACTGGAGAAACAAATGAAAAAAATTATCGCAGTATCTATTTTGCTCAGCAGCTTTGTTGTTGCAGGGGAAATAGAGATAGGGACTCCTGACTTTGAGTCTCTTAATCCATTCTGTCATTGAAACGGTGATGCAAGACGCCATCAGGTGATGGTAACAGCTGAAGACATGGGCGGAATTCCTTTAGAGATAACCGCATTGGGATTCATGCCTTCAGAGTATTCGGAAAAAACAGGCTCATACCAGGAGTTCACTCTATCCCTTGGGTATACCGATCTTGATGAACTCACAATGAAATTTAATGAGAATTGGAGCTTGGCCCCTGCGCAGGTGTTTTATGATCCACAGGTGGATCTTACAAATGTAACTGGTGGTCAGTGGATCATGTTCGAATTCAGTGAGATCTTTTCTTACGACGGATCATCCACTCTTCTGTACGAGTTGTCATGGGACGGACCTGTTGATCCACCTGACAGCAGAATTTATTCCATGAACTGGGAGGATTCCGGTAACAGTGCTCTTGTTGGGTACTCACCTGATTCCACATCAGGTTATCTCACAACAGTTGTTCCCAACCTTCTGTTTGTAACCACCCAGGCTCTGGAAGCACAAACCTTCGGGGCGATCAAGAATTCTTTCTAAACAGGTTAGATAGAAGAATTGATGCGCTGACCCCGGCGTTGAGGGATTCCACATCTTTCACCATTGGAATAGAGACTGCGTCAGAGATAAGTGATTCTGATGTTTGTGAAATCCCGTGGGCTTCAGAACCAATAATGATGCATACCGGTTTTGCCAGGTCATTGAAAAGTTCTGCCATGGGCCTGCCGTCACTTCTTGCTCCCAGGAAACAATAACCGGAGTGCTTTGCCTGTATCTCTTTCAGATCATCAACTTCACAGATAGGTATTGCGGAGTTGATGCCTGCAGCGGATCTGGTCACTTTAGGGCTCCATGGAAAGACGCTGCCCTTTAGAAAGATCACACCGGAGCAACCAAAAGCGGAAGCAGAACGAATAGCTGTACCGGCGTTTCCAGGGTCTGCTATCCTGTCAAGAACCAGAACAGTTTTCCCGGTAAACAAATCGTCTGTGGAATATTCCGGAGTTGGACAGATGGCGGTAATTCCCTGAGGTGTTTCTGTATTAGAGATCCCGGCGAAGATATCTTCCGGTACCTGAATCACAGAGTGTCCACTGCTGTCGGCTGCTTCTGCAACCATTGCGGCTTCTTTTGATGCCTGCTGGCTAAGCACCACAAAATCAATTGATCCGTGGCGGGAAAGGTGGTCTCGTATGAATTTAGGCCCCTCCATGAGAAATCTGTTCCTTTTCCTGCAGGAAGAAGGCTTTTCAAGTGCCATTGCAAGTTTTATACGAATGTTGGCTCTGCTGGTTATTGGATGGATCACTGAGTACCTTCAGGAATACCGTACTCAATTATTTTTCTGATGATGGAAGTTGTGTCAGATTCAGGGCGGATACCAGTCAGGTCTACAAGTCTGGATACATCAGGTACTCTGCGCTGCATATCCTCAAAACCTGAGGGATAGGCATCCTCATACGGTACGATGATTATCTCTGATTCAGATACGGAGATCTCCCGTACTCTTCGGGCCAGCTCAAGAATCGTAATTTCTTCTGTAGAACCGATATTGATTACTTTTCCCACAGCTTCAGGAGTATCCATTAGAGCAAGAACGCAGTCTACTACTTCTGACACCAGACTGAAGCACCGTGTCTGCGTACCATTACCGAATACGGTTATTGGCTTTCCGGTCAGCGCCTGGTTGATAAAACGCGGGAGAACCATTCCATATCTGCCGGATTGTCTGGGACCAACCGTATTAAAGAATCTGCATATAACAACAGGAAGCCCGTAGGAATGGTTGTACGCAAGTGCCAGAAACTCATCCAGAGCCTTGGAACAGGCGTAACTCCATCTGTTTCTGGAGGTGGGCCCCAGAACGATGTCTCCGTCCTCTTTGAAAGGAACCTTCCAGCTTTTTCCATAAACTTCGCTGGTAGATGCTATGAAAACCTTTGTGTTGTTCTTCCTGGCGGCTCTAAGAATGTTCTCTGTTCCGCTCACATTAGTCTCAATGGTTTCAACAGGCTTGTTTATTACATTTTCCACACCGACTGCTGCTGCGAGATGGATTACTTCATCACACATATCCACAGATCTGTTAACCGTTTCAACAGACAGCACGGAACCCTGAATAAATTCGAAGCGACTTGAGGTAAGAAGCGTTTCAATGTTCCCAATACTTCCGGTTGAAAGATCATCAAGAACACAAACTGATCTGCCTTCTGATATCAGTCGTTCGCACAGGTGGGAGCCGATAAATCCGGCTCCCCCTGTTACAAGGTAATCAAATCGGCCGGCCACTAGTGGGGCACCATGCTCAGAAGTACACCAGCGGCAATAGCACTGCCGATAACACCGGCTACATTGGGAGCCATGGCATGCATCAACAGGTGATTGCTCTTGTCATACTTGCGGCCTTCCACTTCTACAACCCTGGCTGCGTCAGGAACTGCACTTACGCCGGCTGCCCCAACCAGGGGATTCAGCTTGTTGTCGCCCTTCAGGAAGAGGTTCATGAACTTGGCGAACAGCAAGCCTCCCGCGGTTGCAATTGCAAAACTTAGAGCACCCAGTACGAAGATCTTTATGGAATCTGTGGTAAGGAAGTATCTGGCCTGGGTGCTGGTACCAACACTGAATCCAAGAAGAATAACAACGATATTGTTCAAAGAGCCCTGGGCACTGTCAGCAAGCCTTTTTGTAACTCCACTTTCTTTAAGAAGGTTGCCGAAGAAAAGCATTCCAAGAAGGGTGATTGCACCTGGGGCAATGAAGGCGGTGATGAAGAATGCGATTACGGGGAACAGTATTTTCTCTGTTGTGGAGACATGCCTGGTGGGTTTCATCTTGCGTCTGCGTTCTTCGTCAGTGGTGAGAAGACGCATTATCGGAGGTTGTATTACAGGTACCAGACCCATGTAGGAGTATGCGGCTATGGCAATGGCACCCAGCAGGTGCGGAGCCATCTGGCTTGCAACAAAGATCGCAGTGGGGCCATCTGCGCCCCCTATGATCCCAATTGCCGCAGCTTCCTGAATATTGAATCCAAGCAGGAGAGAACCAAGCAGAGTGATAAAGATGCCGATCTGTGCTGCTGCACCAAGAAGAAGAAGCTTGGGGTTGGAGAGCAGGGCACTGAAGTCGGTCATGGCACCGATTCCCAGGAAGATCAGGGGAGGAAAAAGACCGCTGGAGACGCCGAAATAGAACATCTTGAAGACCGACTGCTGTCCTCCCAGTGTGTCCAGGTATCCGATCGGGATCAGATCCGGATTGTACGGCATGTTACCGGCGATAATTCCAAAGCCGATGGGAATAAGAAGCAGAGGCTCATAATCTTTCTTGATGGCAAGATAGATCATGACAATTCCCATAACGATCATGATCAAGTTACCATACTCCAGCTGACCGAAACCTGAATCACCCAGATAGCTGGCAAAGCTGATATCGTTGATATTCAGTTCTCCCGAGTTTGCTGTGAGTGCAGTTAGAAGCCGGGTAGCTAATGTCATTCAGCTTCCCCCCTAACCTATGCTCATGATGAGGGCATTCTCCAGAATGGTGTCGCCCTCCTTTACTGGAATTGCTGAGACCTTTCCGCTTACAGGGGCCTCAATCTCATTCTCCATTTTCATTGCTTCCATTATAGCCACAGTTTGACCTTCAGAAACCTGATCGCCAACTGCAACAAGAACTTTAAGGATAGCACCCGGGAGTGGTGCCAGGATCTTACCGATACCCGAGGTTTTGCCTGGAGCGGTAGTTTTGTCAGGGGCGGCAGACGCGTCAGGCACAGCTCGTCCCCTGGATAACTTCGGAGTCTTCTGTGATTTGCTTCTGGGAAATTCAACACCCACTGTGTAGGTGCGATCATCCAGAGTAACTTCTACGCTTTCATCTTCTATTCGGCCGATGTTAACCGAGTAAGACTTGTCGTTAACGGTTATCTTGTACTCGGGCATTACCTGCTCCTGTTCCTTTGTCTGAATGCAGCCCGATCAATAAATACTTTTGATCGCCCTGCCTGTCTCCATGGTGAATAGGGTCGTTCGTACATCTCCCATGTAAGCTTCATGTCTTCCATCTGGTTTACCTTCAAAAAGTGAGCGTGAATGGCCGTTGTGATTGCAACGATCTCCGGACCTGTAAGCTCTTCTGTTCCTGTTCCTGTTCCTGTTTCTGTTTCTGTTCCTGATTTTTCTTCTTTAACTGCTGTCTTTTTCCTGCCCTCAGCCATTCTCTTTATCAACGGCAGTGATAATGAAAGAATAACGAGACCCATAAACACCGTGCCCATTCCAATCAGGGACAGCCTGATACCAATGTTGATCAGCTGCTGATCAGGTGTTGCAGACATCACAGCTTGAAGTAGTGTTGCAACTGCCATTACAGAGGGATATTTCCGTGTTTTTTAGCTGGAACATCCTGCCGTTTCGATTGAAGCATTTCAAGGCTTTTAATGATGCGGAATCGTGTATTGGATGGAAGAATTACATCATCGATATAGCCTCGGTTGGCGGCATTGTAAGGATTAGCGAAGTTTTTACGATACTCATCAACAAGCTCAGCCTTCTTTGCAACAGGATCGGCTGCGGCTTTCAGCTCTTTGCGGAATATGATGTTAACAGCTCCATCAGGCCCCATTACTGCGATCTCTGCTGTGGGCCAGGCGAAGTTAATGTCTGCACCAAGGTGTTTGGATGCCATTACATCATAAGCACCACCGTATGCTTTTCGGGTAATTACTGTAACTTTAGGAACCGTGGCTTCAGCGTAAGCATAGAGCAGCTTTGCGCCGTTCCTTATGATCCCGCCGTATTCCTGCTTGGTTCCCGGCATGAATCCCGGAACATCAACCAGGGTTACTATGGAGATGTTAAAGGCATCACAGAAGCGAACAAATCTTGCGGCTTTAATGGATGCATCGTTGTCTAGAACACCTGCAAGATATGCAGGCTGGTTGGCAATGATACCCACAGACTTGCCGTTCATTCTGCCGAAACCAATAATGATGTTCTGTGCGAACATTCTTTGTACTTCAAGGAACTCACCGTGATCAAGGATACCTTCGATGACCTTTCTCATGTCGTATGGTTTGTTCGGGTTGTCTGGAATAAAGGTATCAAGCCAGTTCTCTACTCTGTCTACAGGGTCGGTTGGAGGCATGGAGATAGGATCTTCCATGTTGTTCTGTGGAAGGTAGCTTATCAGTTTTCTGATAAGTTGAAGTGCTTCCTGTTCTGTTTTGCAAACCAGATGAGCAACACCACTTCTGCCGCCATGAATTTTAGCCCCGCCAAGTTCTTCCTTGGTGACATCCTCGCCGGTAACGGCTTTTACAACTTCCGGTCCCGTTACAAACATATAGCTGGTATCTTCTACCATTACGGTGAAATCAGTTATTGCAGGGCTGTAAACGGCGCCTCCGGCACAGGGTCCCAGAACCGCAGAGATCTGCGGGATAACACCGGAATACATTACATTCTTTAGGAAAATATCTCCGTAACCTGCAAGACTTTCTATGCCTTCCTGGATTCTGGCACCACCTGA
>JAGLQD010000217.1 GCA_023136985.1 Candidatus Sabulitectum sp.
GCCGCAGGTATTTTCTTTGGTTTCTATTTTATTCCTACCGAACCACTTTTAGCGTTAAGAATTGTGGTGCTCTCAACAGTTGGAATTGTTGGAGTGTTATCATTTGTAAGGCATGTGGTTTTTTATAAATCAGATATGAAAAGACTTGGTTGGGTCACAGAGAAGCCTGACTGGATGTTTGAAGTAGGTTTTGCGAATCTGGCTTTTGGACTAATGGGGTTAATGGCGTTTTTTGCAGATACTGGAAAAAACCCACTGATTCTTGCTCTTGCTGGATATGCAATCTATCTTTTTCAAGCGGGAATACTTCATGGTTACAGGTATTTTACAGATGAAGTCAAGTCGCCCATCAGGTTGTGGCGCAGTTCTGTTGCAACATTGTTATACGTTGCGATGATGAGCTATTTTGCTATTGTATCGGTGTAGTGGAATTGAGATCGCAAATTAGTTTGTCAATGCTTCATCGATCTCTTCTAAGCAATGCAAAAGCATAATAGGCTGTATCTGAATCTGCTGCTTCAAGTAACTCAATCTTCAGGTTCCATACCTTAGATTCAGGTGAATGTGGTGTAACAGAAAAACTTACATGGTCTGTCTGATCACTCACAGGCACTGAGCCGGATGGATTTGTAACCCAGAAGTCAACATAATTGAAAGTAGACTCAGTCCAGATAACAAACTCATAGAAGTACGAATTATTAAGACTCAAATCAATTGAGACTGTGTCTTCCATTAGAAGCATACCCGAAACAGGTTCACCAACTAATTCATCTTCGTAAGAGGTAAGAATGTCAGTGGTCGCAGTTAATCTACGCAGGGCAATTTCTTCTCCACTATCCATTCCATACACAGATGAGAACAAAGCCAGCACAACAATGATCAGGAACGATAACATGGTCACTCCATTTCTGTATCCCCCCCACCGGAAACATAACAGATGTTGTGTACGGTAAATATTGTTTAAGCTGGCTGATCAAACCTGCTGCCCGAATAAGATCAAAAGAGAATAGAAGAAAAGAAGAAAAGAAGAGAAGAAACGGGGCCGACAAAGGATCAGCCCCAACAGCCCTTAAAGAACCAGTCTTTCTCTTCTAAGTACAGCTACGGCATAATAGGCTGTGTCGCATGCAGCACCTTCCAGCAGCTCCATCTGCAATTTCCATACTTCAGGCTCTTCGGAGAAAGGCATAACTGAAAAGGAAGTATGATCGGACAGATCTCCACGGGGTGTTCCGCCCTGGGGATTGGTCAGCCAGAAGTCTACATAGTTGAATGTTGATTCGGTCCACATTATGAACTGATAGGTGTACTCACAAGAAAGAGACATATCGATTGAAACAGTGTCCTCGAGAACCATCAGTCCGGTAACAGGTTCACTCATCATTTCTTCACCAATTGAAACCAGCATATCGGTAGTAACAGACAGCCGTGCTAAAGCAAGTTCTTCTCCGCTGGAACCAAACCCTAATGAACAAAGAAAGAATAGACAAAACAATATCCAGTTAATCCGTGATATCATACAAGACCCCCATCCTAAGATACCCCCTACCGGCAATATACAGAAAATCTTCCAGACAGATCAGAACTGAAGAATTGAATAATAAAGAGGCGGATGAAGTACGCATACCGGCTTGAATAGCCTTCAACCCTTGTACGATGGTAGTATGTTTGATCACCTTCAAATAGCTGAATTCATTGCTTCAAGGAGTCAGACAGGAACATGGATACTCTCTCGATAGTGTTAATCGCCTTTGCTTTGTCTATGGATTCATTTGCCGTATCAGTGGCAAACGGACTGACCATAAGAAACCTGAATCTGAAGAGAGTTCTGATCATTTCCTTTTCTCTGGCTTTCTTCCAGGCACTGATGCCCCTGATTGGCTGGCTGGCAGGTCTTGGGATGTATGAGCATATCAAAGAATATGACCACTGGGTCGCCTTTGTTCTGCTCTCATTTGTTGGTGGAAAAATGATCTA
>JAGLQD010000218.1 GCA_023136985.1 Candidatus Sabulitectum sp.
GGTTTGGCCCCTGGGAATGTCTCGGGCCCGAGGGAGGAGCTGTCTATGCTCCTGTTCAATCCCCATCGGATACTCAGAAGATCTGGGCTTTGTCCGACTCTGACCCGGCTTTCGTCTACTATTCTTCTGATGCCGGTGCCACCTGGGCAAATATCTCTTCCATATCCGGAGGAGAACCAATTGATATGGTTGTTACTGCAGACGGTTCTCTCTGTGCAGTCGATCATGATGTAACCTGGACATCCCAGAATTCCGGCCAGAGCTGGAGCAGGCATGACCTTGGCAGCAATTACTACATTATCGATGTGGTGGCACATCCCACAGATGCAAACAGGGTTTACGGAACAGGATACTATTATTCAGGCGGTTTTCATCCTACATGTTTTCGTTCCACTGATGGCGGTGCTTCTTTCAGCAGAGTCTATTTCGATGTAGGTACCACAAGCTTTACCGAGGGTGAATGCATTGCGATTTCACATTCTGATCCTTCAAACATCATAATAGGCGGGTACTCATACATATCGGGAACCGGTTATTTGCCGTTTGTTGTTCGCAGCACAAACGGGGGCAGTTCCTTTTCTCTTGTTTCGCCTCCTGTTCCTGGAAGCGAATACTATGTTGCAGGTGTAGCAATTCACCCAACAAATCCCAATATTCTTCTGGCAGCCAGTTTCTCTAAAATATATCGCTCAACAAATGGCGGCACTTCCTGGACCTCAACTGGCAATGTTTCTGATCCCTACAGCCCGATGTTCAGCCTTGCTGACAACAATCTTGTATTGATAGGATCCTTCGACAATGCTTACAGGTCTGCAAATGCAGGTGCCAGCTGGAGCTCGGCTTCAACAGGGCTTACAGGCGAAGAGATCAACCATGTTATTCCCGACTGGAACAACAGTTCCATAGCTTATACTTCCAGTACCCAAGGATTTTTCAGGTCCACCAATGGAGGCAGTTCCTGGAGTTCAAGCAATTCCGGTCTGCTTCTGGGAAAAATTGTTGAGATGATCAAATGCCAGGGGTATATCTACCTTATAGCGGATGATCTTGGAATTTACAGGAAACCGTCGAGTGGAGTCGCTCCCTGGCAACTGGTTACGTCTCCTCTTTCTTGCGGAGATTACGGAGGAATTGCCACTGATGGGGCATCTGTTATTCTTGCGCTTGAAGGAGATGGTTGAACAAACTCTGAGCTCAACAGGAGCACAAACGGAGGTTCCGTTTGGACAAAGGTAGATGAATATTACGGTACCGGTTACGATCTGACTTATGCGGGTAATGGAATTTTCTGGAGTTGCGGAGAAGATTACTCTGAATCTCAGTACAGATTAACAGTGTCAAAATCTGTTGATTCAGGGCAGGCCTGGACCAGACATACCGTTGCAGCACCACCGGGTACACTCTGTTCTGTTAGACAAATAGCAGGAGCACCATCGAATACCAGTGTGGCATATGCAATCACCTGCACTGGTTATTCTTCGTACACGTACAAATTGTACAAAACAACAAATGGTGGAAGCAACTGGTCGCAACTGGCAGCAGGCAACTATTCCGGAGACCCGGGGGATATCTACATTGATCCTTCAAATCCCAATAAAATTACCATCGGATCATCAACAGGTCTCCATCACTCAACAAACGGCGGCGCCAGCTTTTCCACGGTTGCCTCGTTATGTGTAAAGGGTCTGTATTTCTCGGATGTACTCGGTGGACTGATGATCTCCTCCACCAGCGGTTTGTGGATATGGGAGAACTGCTCAGGCACACCTGTGTATTATGGAGAAGATCCGGGCACTTCAGATGTTACCTGTTCAATTCAAGACGATAACAACAATATTCTAGCTGGTACCAACGGCAGAGCTGTCTGGGCTTCTTACAGTGGTTTATCTGTAGAAGAAGATGTTTTCGCCGGGCTGCCTGATGCAGGTCTGACTGTTTATCCAAACCCTGTAACTTCGAGCAATGCTGTGCTTGCATTCTGCCTTACCTGCTCCAGCGAAATCTCTGTAAGCATATATGATATTTTCGGAAGAGCTGTTCTTTGTGAATCAGCAGGCATCATGAATTCTGGAAAAAAGGAATTACCACTTGGAATAGACGGGCTTTCCAGCGGTATCTACTTTGCTTCTGTGGTGGGTGACGGGGTTGCTCTATCGGGGAGGTTCGTAGTTTACAGATAACTTTGTACTGAATGCGTCGGGTTGCCATTTTCAGCAGGCAACCTGACGAAAGAAGTTTAATCAGAGAATTGGCGATCTCAGAGGCAGACGAGATTTTCAGTGCTGCTGGATTCTCTTAGTGTCGCTCGGTCTTCAGCGCAGAAGTATATCTGCGCCCCTGCAGTAGAAAATTACTGGCTAAGCTGTTAATTTGTGATCATTGATCCTCAAGCAGTTTACTCAGCTTTTCCAACTTATCCGCTGTACTGGATTCAAGCATTTTCTGTTTGTAGTGAGTGCTGTCTATGTTTGACACAAACTGCTGGAACATATTCTGTGCTCTGGCCAGCTCCTTTCGGGCTTGATACAGCCTGCCACGGGCAAAAAGGCATTCGGTGAGTGTACCAACAAGGTCAATCTTTCTTATAGATATATCTTCTTCAATATTTGCTGTTGCCATGCGCAGGTTTCTCTCTGCCTGTTCCAGGGCGCTGGCTCTTTCCAGTGCAGGGTTATGGAACCGTTCTGTTCCTCTGTATCCCTGCAGGGTCTTGAGTGTAGCTTCATCCATGTTTTTCGTTACTTCGTCAGCTTCCAGTTCAGAGAGGAGGATGTTGGCTTTTTCATAGTCCTCTTTGTTGATAAGCATTGTAACCAGATTCATTCTTGTATTCAAAGCCATAGGAGCAAGACCAAGCTCATCTGCGATTTCTATGGCATTCTTGTATCTGATCTCAGCACTGGAGAAGTTATTTGCGTTTGTGTCAAGTATGGCCAGGTAGCTGTTTGCCCAAACTCCAAATCGTTTATTACCTGTTGCCTCCACCAACTCAAGACATCGCTGAAAATAGTCCCTGGAAAGGTCAAATTCCATGGCATTGTAGTAAGCCTGACCCAGATTAACATATGCGCTCATTATAGAATGGGTATCACCTGTTTCAGTAAAGACCTTAAGAGCATCATTGAGTATATCAATTCTGGTTTCATATCTGCCTGTGGCAAAAAGGGAGACTGCTGTATTAAGCAGGGCTTTTGCTTCTCCGATCCTGTCGTTGAGTTGACGGTAAATAGTAACAGCTTTCAGGCATTCCTCAGTGCTGTCAATCCTTGAGAGTGCTTTCAGGGCAATTGTGCCATGGCGCATGTAGAAGGTGGCGAGAAGCTGCTTTCTTTCCCTCTGGTTCTTGATCAATTCTATGTCTTCTTTCACAGCTTTCAGCAGTTCTATACTCTTGTCTATGGAGCCGGTAAGATATTTTATGAAAGCGATCTGAAGACTGGACATTATTCTGTCTTTTCCAGATGGAAGGAATTCAGTGGCTGCCTGGTAAAGCTTTTCTGCTTCTGCATGATCTCCCATATTGAAGTAAAGGTGTGCCTGATGAAAGCGGAGTAGCCCTATCTGATTGCTGTGGGTGGTAAACCTTGCTGCATCCTTCAGTAATTCAGTGGCTTTTTTGTGTTTAGCGAAGTGAGTATAGGTTTTCCCCAGCTCCAGCCTGGCAAGGAACGCATCACTGTTGTTTTCTTCCACAGAGTCAGTGAAAGTAATGTACTTCTCCAGCCAGTGACGAACATCCCATTTGGCATCCCTTTCGTCTGCCAGTTTTGCTGCTAAAAGAGCAAACTGCATTGCTTTGGATGATTCAAGACTGTCACCGTAATGATGGGCAGCCAGGGGAATAACACTGGTATTCCCCTGGTTGTAGATGCTTTCGTAGTAATGTCCGAATTTAGACTGAAGAGTTTTCCGAATTCCAGGTGTGAGTTCCTGAAGAAGATAGCTGCGCATGGTTTCATTGACGAAGTGGTATCCAATGGTTTTGGATTTGAACTGCTTTTCACTTATCAAACCTAGTCGAAGGAGCTCATCCAGCGCTTTTGCAACATCAAATTCATTTCTGTTAAGAACTGCGGATATCAGCTCCGGTGAAAAACAATTTCCTGCCATGAGTGATGCCGTGTGCAGAACTTCTCTTGCGAACCGGTCAAGGTTCTCCAGTCGCGCTGACATTAATTGAAAAAGAGTTTCAGGAAGAGGCAGATCTCTGCTTATCTCATACTTCCAACCCCCT
>JAGLQD010000219.1 GCA_023136985.1 Candidatus Sabulitectum sp.
TCTAATTGCTCTTTTGTTACGCAATGAAAGAAGAAGTTCTATAAGAAACATCGGATTTCCGCTGGATTGTTTTACCAGCATTTGAAGAACTTCCATGGGGATTTTCGGGTCGCGAAGAGCGAACATGACCATGTGTCTGGTGTACTCTTCATCCAGCTTTTCCAGCTTGAGCGATGTGAAATTAACAAGAGTGGAGAGAATCCTGATCTTCTTCTGAATTCCTGGATAATCTTTCAGGGGTTCCCTCATAGTGGCAAGAAAAAGAATCGGAAGATCAGTTGATGCTCTGGCCAGGTATGCAAGCAGATCATAGTCATTTGCTGATATCCATTGCAGATTATCCACTACGAAAACCACTGACCGCCTGGTTGCGATCCACTTGAGAATAGAAAAGATCTCTGAGTATATCTTGAACCTCACTACCCCTTCTTCATCCGTAGATGGTGCATGAGACAGTTTTAGATCCAATCCGGGAAACAATTCAGCAGTCTGAGGCAGAATCTCAGATAGAGTGCGAGTCAAATCTTTAAGTTCATCACTGGAGAGAGTACGCAGCTGTCGGGCAATAGAACCGGTTAGCTGCTGATATGGTCTGTAGATACCCAGCTCATCGTATCTGATCCTAAGAAAATGACATTCTTTGAAATTGGAAAAGTGTTCCAGTTCCTGAGCCAGCCTGCTTTTGCCTATACCCGGTTCACCGGAGATGAGAACAAATTGTCCTTTTCCAGCCACTGTTTCATTGAGAATCTCTCGTACTGTTGAGAGTTCCTGCTCTCTGCCTACGAAATGCTCGAAAGAAATTCCATTGCCCATGCTGCCTGTTGTTGCATCATCGTAGAAAGAGACTTTTCCCCGTCCGCCTTTTTTTGCTTCATAGAGAGCCTTGTCGGCTCGCTCAAATATCTGAGCGAGGCGAGTGTCATCTATCTTGCTCTCGGCCACGCCAATAGAAAGACCTACTTCCATTCCCTCTGAAAAGACCTCTCTCTGCATTCCCTGTAGAATTCTTTCTGCTTGATTCACCGCTTTCAGCTGTTCAGTGAATGGCATTACAATTACAAATTCGTCTCCACCATAACGGAGAAGCGTATCTTCCCCCCGACAGTTACGGGCAAGAATATTAGCCACACGCTGGAGAACTCTGTTCCCCTGAAGATGGCCGAAGACATCATTGACAAGTTTGAAATGATCAATATCAATCACCATGAGAGACCAGATAGTATCAGTGGCAACAGCGGAGAATTTACTGTCGAGTTCCTCGAGAATTTCATGGGTGTGCAGACCTGTCAGGTCATCCTTTTTTGAATTTGAAGTCATTCTTTCCTCCTGCTGATAAATGTGCAAATTCTGCAACAGCCCTTTTCAGCCCACAGTATTACTAATACCCGCCGATTACTCCTGTTTCATTTCCATACTTGAAATCAATGGCACCGTTCAGGTTAACTGAGTTCACCAGCTGTCTGTATTTCAGTATTCTCTCCCAGATCAATATTGCAGACACCTGCAAATACACCTCGCCACCACCACTGCCGTAGCTGAGTTCCCCTGTTGCGTGGTCATACCACTGAATTTCCTCATTGAATGTGGCCCACTTGTCTGTTGACAGGAGGAAAGCTTCGTGGCTTTCTTTGAACAATTGAGCTTGTGCAGATGTACCTATCAGTTCTTCCAGATCGGCGGCAAGACTCTCCAGTTCTTTCCTTAGAGAATCCGCATAAAATCCCAGTCTGAGGTTAGCTTCGGCAAGGGGATCCAGTGAGGCGACCATATACTGTTCAAGTGTCTGGGTCTGGATGTCCGGTGGATCAATGGCGTCAGCATGTAAGATCATTGCCGATAGAAGGAGAAGCAACAGAATTGGAAGAAATCTGATAAGAACCTTCCTCTCTTCAAAATACAATACCACCTGCTTTCATAACATAGCTAACTCACACGGCCGGAGAAAGAGATGGTACAATTTTATTACTGCTGAACTCAAAGAACTATCGTCTGTCCCTTGCTCTGAGCAGCGATGGGGACAATACTATTTCCAACGAACGAGGGAATGCTGCTATGACAGCTTTCCGGGGTGTTGTTACTTTTACAGGAGGATACCATGAGTTCATTCCCGACCGACATCGAAATAGCAAGCAAGGCTGAGCCCAGACCCATATTGGAGATAGCAGCAAAGCTCGGGCTTAAACCGGAGGATCTGGATCTTTACGGCACGGATAAGGCAAAGGTGCATCTTGATGCTCTGAACAAAAGAGAAAAAGGTCAGGGAAAATTGATTCTGGTATCAGCAATTACACCCACTCCGGCTGGAGAAGGAAAAACCACAGCAACAATAGGTTTAACCCAGGGACTTGCAAGAGTAGGTAAGAACGTATGCTGTGCTGTTCGCGAACCTTCACTGGGGCCCGTATTCGGGATCAAGGGGGGAGCTGCAGGCGGAGGATACTCGCAGATTATTCCCATGGAAGATATCAACCTGCATTTCACCGGAGACATGCATGCCATAACAGCGGCAAACAACCTTCTCTGCACCATGATTGATAACCATCTTCATCAGGGAAATGGTTGTCTGCTTGATGCCAGAACCGTAAGTTTCAAGCGTGTGATGGACATGAATGATCGCTCGCTGCGAGATATAGTTATAGGACTTGGTGGAAAAACTCAGGGCGTTCCCAGAGAAACAGGTTTTGACATTACAGCAGCCAGCGAGATCATGGCGATTCTGGCACTCGCAACCGATCTGGATGATCTGAAAGAGCGAATTGACAGGATATTTATCGGGCTGACTTTTGACGGAAAAGAAGTTACAGCCAAGAGGATGGGCGTTACCGGTGCAATGGCTATGCTCTTGAAAGACGCTATTAAACCAAATCTGGTTCAGACTCTTGAGGGAAACCCTGCCTTTGTGCACTGCGGTCCTTTTGCAAATATAGCCCATGGCTGCAATTCCATTCTTGCCACAAAGATGGCTGTTGCATTCTCTGACTGGGTGGTTACTGAGGCTGGGTTCGGTTTTGACCTGGGAGCAGAAAAGTTCTTTGATATCAAATGCGTATACGGTAATCTGTGCCCTTCGCTGGTAGTACTGGTTGTAACCTGCCGTGCTCTGAAAATGCATGGCGGAGTGAAGAAAAGAGACCTGAATTCTCCTAATCTGGAGAAGCTGGAAGCAGGACTGCCCAACATGGTAAAACACCTTGAGAATATCGGCAAATTCAAACTGCCGGCAGTTGTCTGTCTCAATAGATTTGCATCTGACACCGATGCTGAAGTTGAACTGGTTGTTGATTATTGCAAAGATATGGGGATTCCCGTGGCTGTGGGCGACGGGTTTGCCAGAGGTGGAGAAGGAATGGAGGACCTTGCAAATCTGGTGGTAAATTATGCTCAGGATTGCAAAGGTTCATTCAAACCACTTTATGACTGGAATGATACTGTGGAGAACAAGATTGAGATCGTTGCAAAGGAGATCTACGGTGCAGAGCATATTGATTTTACTGCTCAGGCAAAGAAGGATCTGCGAACAATAAAGAAGTTTGGCTATGACAAACTTCCTGTTTGTATAGCAAAAACCCAGAAATCTCTATCCGATAACCCCAGACTACTCGGCAGACCCAAAGACTTTGTGGTAACAGTTCGTGATATAGAGATATCAGCAGGAGCTGGATTTCTTGTTCCGGTTACCGGAGCCATCATGAGGATGCCCGGATTACCGACAACCCCAGCTGCGGAAAACATGGATGTGGATGATGAAGGTAACGTAACAGGGCTCTTTTAGTAATGAATGTCAGAAAACCTCTCTCTTCGAGGAATCCTTTCTTCTACAGAATATCTGTAGGTCTGCGCCGCCTGAAAAGGCGGTGCAGCTGGTCCTTTAACGGCGAGACGTATTCTTCCGATCTTACAGAAGATGTGTTTCCCTGTGTGGTGGTTTCTCACCGCTCTCTTCTGCTGCGCAAGCTTGCTGGAACTGATATTGATCTGCAGAAAAACAAGGTACAGAGTCTTCGGATCGCAGTCTCTTTTATCGATGGTCTGGTGGTGGCACAGTCAGAGGTGTTTTCCTTCTGGAAACTGGTGGGAAACCCGGTGAGCAGCCGGGGTTTTCCTGCGGGATTGCAGCTTTCATTCGGCAAGTTGACATCTATGGCAGGCGGTGGGCTTTGCCAGCTTACAAACCTGCTTTACTGGATGGTTCTGCATACCCCGCTTTTGGTCACAGAACGGCACAGACATTCTACAGACCCGTTTCCAGACTACAAGAGAACGGTTCCCTTCGGTACAGGGGCTACTGTTTTCTACAACTACGTTGATCTTGCCTTCAGGAATGATACTTCCTCAAGTTTTCAGCTGAAGATATGGCTTGATGATGAATATCTGTGCGGAGAAATTCGATGCAGGGAAGCTCTTCCAGTTGCATATTCAATCGTAGAAAGAAATCATCGTTTCATAAGAAAGAACGGCATAGTTTTCCGTGAGAATGAGCTGTGGCGCATTGAGACAGACCGTGAATCTTCCAGGATTCTATCGGAGAAGCTCCTGTTCAAAAACCATGTTGAAGTGCTTTACGATGTTTTTTCCATCCCCGGGCTAATTGTTGAAGGTGAAAAGGAATGAAATCCAGCGTTGCGGTGTTATCACAAATTGCATGATCTATCCCTGTTCTCCATTAAACATTTCATCCGCATCCGACAGATCAGGATAGAGTTTTTCCATGCAGATAGAATCAGTTTCATCGGTATCACCATTTTGGAATGCATCAAAGGCAAATTCATATATAGAATTGGTTAACTGGCACAGTCGTTCCTCGCTGGCTTCGGAATACTCATTTGCAAGAAGCTGCAATGACAAGCACTTATTACTCATGTAACCCTTTCAGAGACTATGAATGGAATATAGATAATGAGAAACAGTAAAACTTCCGGCAATGGCTTGGGCTTGCTCATTATCTGTCAATCAGTATCTCAATCATTCTTCTATTACACCAGAGCATCGCAGTGGCATTTGTGAATCAGAGCTCCGATTTTCTGTCTGGTGAAACGAGTGTGAAGTGACTGAGCAGCTTTCACGACATTAATATTGTGATCACCGTCTATAAATTTAATCATACCCCGGCTGATACTATCGATGTCGTCTGGTCCTGATAGTAGAACATCAGTTTCCTCCAGATCAATGGGTTTGCATGCCTCTGCTGAAGCAAGAGACGGGCAGCCACATGCAATAGCTTCCATCAGATAACAGGAATGAAGACTCCACAAGACTGGGTAGATAAATCCAAGACTGGTCCTCATTAACGCAGCACGCTCCTTGCCCGGCAGGTTTCCATGAAAGACGAAGGAGCCCTGAGGTAACATTTCTGAAGCAAACTGTTCGATTTTTGTTCTTCTGGCACCGTCTCCAACCAGATGAAGAACGGTATCGGGTTTCTCTGGAAGAATCTGCTTAAACGCTTGAATGACACTTTTAACTCTGCTATCCTGGGCAAAATTTGATGCATGCAGAAGCCCGCCTCGTTCTTGAGTAATATTGTCTGAATTGAATACTTCTGAGTTAAATGAATTGGGAATCCATCGAATATCCCCTTTGATGCCATAGTGGTACAGATCTTTCTTTCCAGTTCTGCTTGTGGTGAGTATAATTTTTGCCCTATTGAAGGAAACCTTACACTTCTCTCTTGTTGCCTTAAAAACAAGTCTTGCATTGAATCCAGACCAGTGCTGACTTACAACAAATGGAATGCCAAGAATTTTTGCGGAAGGACCTGCGTAGAATGAAGACATATCCTGGCAATGGATCAGGTCCGGTTTTCCCCATTTTCTGATTGACATAGCCAGACCTCGAAGCCAGAGTGCCCTCCGGAACAGAGTATTCCTGAATTGAGATCCTGTAAAAGGTGGAGTGATATCAATTACATCAATGCCATTACTGGTATACCTTTTCACAAGAGTCTTACTGTTGCGCTTTTCTTCTGTTCGCAACAGCAGAACATGAATGTCATCATGTACAGATGCTGAAATCACATGCTCTCTTATGAAGGCTCCCGTTGATACAGGCTGATCCTCATGGGGAGGGTACCAGAATGGTACGTAAAGAATATTAAGGCGCTTACTCAATTGCTTTCCTTTACATTGAGTTCCTCATTTATCTGTCTGTCCACCCGGTTGAACCAGAAATCATTTTCTCTGCCGGCGGCGGTGAGCAATGCCTTTGTGAGATTCTCTACAGTTGATTCCAGTTCAATAAAAAAGGTGTTAATGGCAAATTGCTTCTTTGGGTCGGAAGAGTCAGGGCCAAAGATAATGTCTATATTGGCCTCGAGCATCTGATCCATTCCGTACAGCCTGAGATGAAGCAACTCATGGACAACCACTTCTTCCAGCTGCCCTTCAGGCACAGATCCATTTATCAACAAAGCAGCCATTTGATTGTCTCTGTCGATTTTGATATCGCCTGATTTACGCCACTTTTTATCTACCAGAACCAGCTTGATATCCCAGTCTCTTAATCTGAGGGTCTTCTGCCATTTCTTCAGCAGAACACCTATCTGCTCTTCAGAAATACTCATATCATCTCATTTCTATATTGCTAGTTATCTTCCGGAAGATCACCGGCTATTTCGGGGTAAAGCTTCTTCATGCAATCAGAACAGAGACCGTGAGTGAATTCAGCATTCGAGTGATTGGAAATGTAAGACTCAATCTGCTGCCAGTATCCCTCATCATCTCTTATTCTTTTGCATGAACCACAGATAGGCAACATCCCGCTGAGAGTCTTTACCTTGGCTAGAGCAACTGTTAGCTGATCATTCGTTTCATGCAGCTCAACATTTTTTTTAAGAATGATCTCTTTTTCCTTGAGGCCTGTCTCAACTTCAGTGGCTATTCTCATTCGGGATATCTCTTCATCCCGATTCTCCGTGATATTCTTTTCCTTGCTTTTTGCACTCTCGAGAAGAATCAGATAAGCAGCTTTATACTTTTTCTGAGCGAATAAGACTTTTGCTTCAA
>JAGLQD010000022.1 GCA_023136985.1 Candidatus Sabulitectum sp.
TTCAAAGCGATCCTTGCTGTGATGGGGCCAATGATCTCGAAGAAAATACAGGTTGCGGTGATCGTAGTAACTACTGAAGCAGCAATAGCCTGAGCTTGTGGTGAGTCAATGTCTGTAAACTCCTGGGCAACCAGCAGGGAAAGACCGATAGCCACACCTGCCTGGGAAAGAAGCCCCAGTCCCAGGTTGTTTCGTATTGTTTTGCTGGCACCACCCAAATACGCTCCCAGCCAGGCTCCACCTATCTTTCCGGTGCTTCGTCCAATGATGTATGCAATACCGATCATGCCCAGTGCTGGAAGTGCAGCGAAGTTAAGATGTGCTCCTGCAAGGAAGAAGAAAAGAATGAAGAGAAGGGGCATAAGCGATCTGAGCTGCTCGTTCACGTTCATGATAGTACTCTGTTTTGATGTATTTGCCAGAACAAAACCGATGCCCATATTCACAAGGATCAGAGAAAGATGAAACATGGAAGCAAGCCCTGCTCCCATAAGAATAAATCCGAATGTGAGTGCCGGTATGTTGTTCCTGGAATCAATTTAACGAACAAGGAATGAATAGACAAAGCCCAGTGCTCCCCCTAGAACAAGACTTAGTAATATTTCGACTGCAGGCTTGATCAATCCTATAGCCAGACTGCCATGTGCAATTCCTGCGTCAGCGAGAAGGATCTGTTTTGCAATGGCGGCAGTAAAGCCGAACAAGAGAATTGCCACACCATCATCAAACCCGGCCACAGCATAGAGAGAGGAAGAAAGCTTTCCCTTCGCCTTGTATTCTCTTATAACGGCAACTGTGCCTGCAGGGGCAGTGGCTGGTGCCAGTGATCCAAATATTAAAGCAGTTACCAGGTCGCCGGTGACCAGATAAACAAGCACTGCAACAAGAACAAGAGCAGAGAAGGATTCAAGCAGAATTATGAGACCGATTGATCTTCCAAGTGATTTCAGTGTGGTGAGTCTCAGCTCGTTACCGATACTGAAGGCAACAAATCCCAGGGCGATATCAGTGATAAACTCAAGTTCTTGTAAGTGAGTGTGGTGAAACATCTTCAGCAGGGAGACACCCATGATCGTACCAAGTAGCATATAGCCGATGATAGAGGGAAGACCTATCTTTTTTACAAGTCGCCCGGCAAAGAGCCCTAAGGTAACAGCCAGGCCAACCATTGCCAGAAGAGTGAATTCAAAAATCATTTACTCCGGCCGATCTCGCCGGCTTTTGTCAATGCGTATTTTGCGCCAATTGGGCCCACAATTTCAAAGATGATACAGGTTGCGGTGATAGTTGTTATGACAATCGTTGCTATAGATGAAGCTTCAGGGGTACCCAGATCATTAAAATCGTTCAGAACAATCATGGAAAGGCCAATTGCGACACCTGCCTGTGAGAGAATACCGAACCCGAGGTATTTCCTGATCTTGGGCTCAGATCTTCCAGCTTTTGCACCAATCCAGGCCCCTCCCATTAGACCGGTGGTTCGGGATAGAACATAAACAATCCCGAGAATACCCAATGAAGGCAGGGCGCTAACCTGAAGGTGTGCTCCAGCCAGCAGGAAGAACGGTATGAACAAAAATGGCATCCATGTTCTCAGCTGTCCAATAAGAGCCTTTGTTTTTGCTGATGGCATTGTGTTGGTCATAACAAAGCCAAGCATCATACTGGTAAGTATAAGAGAGAGATGAAGCCACTGGGATATTCCAATGGCAACAGCAATGAATCCAAAGGTTAGGGATGGTATATCAGTCAGTGGTTTGAGTCTGCGGCTGAGTAAGGTGTATACGTATCCCAGAATTCCACCGATCAGCAGGCTGAAGAAAATTTCTTTTGTTGGTTGCAGAATACCCTGGATGAGAGACATAGAGCCTTGCGGGTCAAGCATGTTTCGTGCAGCAGCACTTGCAAAACCGAAAATAACAATGGCGAGCCCATCATCGAAGCCCACAACAGCATACAAGGCTTTTGTAAGAGTGCCTTTCGCTTTGTATTCCTGAATAACAGCAACTGTACCTGCAGGGGCACTTGCAGGAGCCAGAGAGCCGAAAATCAGAGCCATTGGCAGATTCTTTGATATCGCCCATACCGACAAAGTAACAACAATAAAGGCAGCAAAAGATTCTGCCAGAATAATATAGATAATTCCCTTGCCCAGTTTCTTCAGCCCTCTAATGTTAAGTTCGCTGCCAATTGTAAATGCTACAAACCCAAGGGCTACATCTGTAAGAAAACCGAGAGAATGAATGTTGTCTTCAGAGAAAATACCAAACACTGATCCTCCGAGAATCACTCCCAGAACCATGTATCCAACAAGAGAAGGAAGACTGATTTTTTTAGCCAGTCTGCCCATATACAGTGAGGCAACTGTTGCTGCTCCAAGAACTGCGATCAGTGGTAATGTTTGCATGGCTGCTCCTAGAAGTCAAGAGAGCCGAGGGCATGATGCAGGTCCGTTACAGTAACCATCACATCTGTCTGTTTCCTCAGGTCTCCGCAGACATATTCGATACTGCGAAGAGTCTGATTAAGAAGGTTTTCCTTCACCACTGCTATAATGATGCGATTGAATGTGTTCAGGTCATTATTCCAGAAACCTGCGAAAATGGGCATGCCGGACAAGTATTCTGTTGACTCATGAGCTTCAAGAACCATTGCTCCTATTGGTTCACCAGAGGCAAACACTTGAAGAACATCGTTAAATATCTCCTCGTCTCTTACAAAGACATGAAGCATTCTCATCGCCGGACCCACAGGCTGAGGAGCTACTGAAGATACATCCTCAAGAAGTCCTTTAAGCAGCTCGAAAAGATCTTCTGCTGTTCTGGCTTTCCTCATTGCATTTCTTGTTTCAGGATTTCTCAGCAACCGTGCCATTCCAGAAAGAACCTTAAGGTGCTCCTTCGGGTTTTCTTCAGGGCCGATGACAAAGGGAAAAATGTTCACTTTTTCGTTGTCAATCGCATCGAAATCAATGCTTTTTTTCGTGATCGCAACGCCAACAACAAAAGTAGAAAGACCTGGAAGTCTGCAGTGAGGAATAGCAACACCGCTGCCAAGGCCTGTTGAAGCCAGTTCTTCTCTCTCCCAAAGAGTGCTCTCAACAGTTTTGCAGTCTATATCTTTTAGAACCGGACTCTTGCAGGCGAGTTGAGCAATGGTGTTGATCAGCTCTTTCTTGCTTTTTACAGGTAGATTAACCGCAATGTTGTTCTCGTTCAGTACATCGATCAGGGACATAATTCCTCCAGAGTTGTCAACGCACCCGTCATAAGGGGCTGAGCAGACCTAAATCACTCCTGCAAGAGGCAGAATATCAGGCAGGCCGGCTACGGTTGTAACAAGTCCGGGTTCGGCAAATTCAGTTTGTTCTGCCAACCATGTGTGTGGCCGTTGCAGATAGACTGCGTTAACACCACACCCAATGGCAGGATTAATGTCGGACCTCGGGCTGTTTCCTATCATGCATGCCTCGGCTGGATTTACTCCTGCAGTGGCAAGCAGTTCAATCATAGTTTCCTTTGTTTTTAAAGCAACAACGGTGCAGTGCTCAAAATACTCCGAGATCCCGGATCGGTAAAATTTATCGATCTGATGATCTTCCTCGCCCATAGTATAGACGAACATTCGTTTTCCAGCACTGAAAAGCCTGCTGAGAGAGTCAAGAACACCCGGCAGTAGAACAAGAGGGTGGTGCAGGAGGCTGTTAGCTATATAGTCAAGACTGGCAATCATATACGGCGTAATGCGTTCAGTTCGTTCCTCAAGAATAAGCTTTAGAGTTGCCATATATGGTCGTGCACCATACCCTGTTACAGAAAGTCTTTCAATGTCTCTTATGTGAATCTCAGATCTTATTTCCTCCGGATCAAATCCCAGACTGTGCATGAGAGCAGTGAAGTCTTCTTCAGCGCGCCTGAAATAGAGCCCGCTTTCCCAGAGGGTGTCGTCAGCGTCAAATATCCACAGTTTTGTTTTATCGAATTTTGTTTTCTTTGTGCTCATGGGGTGAATATAACACTGTTTTCGTTGAGCTGGGTGAAATCCTTTGACAAAGGGTGAGTAAACACCTTTTTTCATTTAGGGAAACTATTCCCATCAATAGTTCTGAGATGGATTAGCTAACATAAAGAATAGCAATGGTATAGAGACCATTGATCTGAGGCGTTAACAAGGTTGGAACGAAGAATGTAGTTGATTTTACTTGTTTAGCAGATAAAGTTAAGGAACAGAGTAAGATAGGTTGGATTTACGATAATTGCGAACAACGGATTATTTTGTAAACTCATAATATATGAAGTTGCGTAAACATGAAATTACGAAGTTCATACATTGACCATTGTATTATAGCTGAATCCGCACCTGTTGACTAGGTTCATGAAACGGCATATTTTTCTATCAGCGGTGGCTGGTTCTAGCTGCCCCGCTTTTTGTGGATCAGCACAACCGGACAGAAGTTCTAGGTCTGTCTGGGATATCGAAATTTTATGTAAATCGGAGGGGTTATGAGAAAGATAGTGTTCGCACTTCTTGCTTTTCTTGTTGCGGGTTTTGTGGTTGGTTGTGGAGATCAGGTACCTCAACCTGTGGTTGAGTCGGAGCAGGTAGAAGATCCCGGTGTTGTAGAGAATCTTCCTGTAGCAGATGTTGTAATGAATCCGGATGCAGTTTCTTTGAAGATCGGTTTCGTTAAGCAGGATCATCACACTGCTGTTTTTGTTGCAGCTCTCAGAAGCGAAATGATGCATGCACAGTTCCCAGTGTATCTGATTCCGCTGGGGGAAAGTTTTTATGCTTTGATCAAAGACAATGAACAGATCGCTGAAATTGAATTCATTCAGTCCCAGGGAGCGATCAATGTTCCCAACAACATGCAGGCAGGATTGTTTGAACTTGGTTTTGGAGGCGTTGTTCCATTTGCATCCAGTATTGACCAGGGCAACCCCATCGTTATGGTGAGCCCTCTGCACCAGCGAGGTGATATGCTTGTTGTCAGAGCAGACAATGGTGCGGTTTCAGACTGGGACACATTTGCAGCCTGGGTCAATGCTTCGGAAGAACCAGTGACTATCGGCTTTAAGAGCCCCAAAGCTGTTGCTCTTATCATCTTCCAGAGTGCTCTTTCCCATTCGGGCATATCATTTGCAATGTCCGGAGGAGATGCGGCTGGGGCAAAGGTTATTCTGTACAACGCACAGGGTCAGCCCAATCTTAATCCTGCGCTGCAAGAGGGTATGATTGATGCGTATGTATCCAATAATCCCGCGTGCGCAATGGCAGAACACAATGGAATCGGTAAGTGTGTTGCCGAGCTTTCAATGCTTCCTCCAGGTGATTTCGAGAATCACCCATGCTGTGCCATTGCAGCCACAGAAGAAGTTCTTGCTGTAAAACCTGGCCAGGTTGCCGCAGCTCTTGAGCTTTTTGCTTATGCTACAGAATTCATTAATGAGAATCCTGAAGAGGCTGCTGCCGCTGCTTCAGAATGGATCGGTACACCCTATGAGGTTGAGCTGGTTTCAATGGCTACCAGTCTTTACGATGTTCATGTAACAGAAGACTGGGCAAACAACATGGGAGCCATCCTGAACCATATGCGTGGCTTGAATGTATTCACAGGGCCTCTTCTGAATGCCGACAGTGGCGCAGAGATGAATATAATCACGAATTTCAGTTTCCTACCTGAAGAATACAGGTAGAAGTCGAAGGATTGAATAAATGAGCCGCCTGGCTCTTCGTAAGAAAGTAAGAACAGATCTCAGGCAGAGGGTGCAAAGCCTTCTGCCTGGGCTGGTCATACCGACGTTGCTTCTCTCTCTCTGGTTCTTCTTCAATAGCAGGTCAATTTTGCCAGCTCCCGGGGCGGTGCTTGATGTGCTTCTGGATCCGTCTGCGGATCTGTTGAGTTGCGGTTCTCTTTTCTGGAATACAGGAGTTAGTCTGATCAGGGTTCTGCTTGGGCTTTCAATTGCTATAATGCTTGGGACACCCATCGGATTTCTTATGGGTGCGAGCAATCGATTCAGACATTTTACATCTCTGATAACAGAGCTTGCAAGACCTTTGTCTCCTATTGCGCTCTTGCCTCTTTCAATAATCATTTTCAAGGATACTTCATTTACGGAAGTTCTGGGACTGAACCATTTGAAGTATTCAAGGAATATCCTTAATGAGCTTCAGATCGGTATGATATTCATTCTGGCATGGGGAGGCATTTTTCCAGTGATCCTGGAGACTATGCACGGCGTTAGAGGAGTGAGAAAGGTTTACATTGAGGCTGCCAGGGTGCTTGGTGCCGGCAGGATGTTTATCTTCAAACATGTTTTGTTCCCAGCCTCACTCCCGGACATATTTGCCGGGTACAGGATGGCAGTTGGCAGATGCTGGATGGTGATCATTGCAGCTGAAATGCTTCCTGGAACCAATTCAGGTATAGGCTACATGCTCAGGTATTCCTACCAGCTGTCAAGGTTGGATGTTATGCTGGCCTGCATATTCATAATTGCGGTGATCGGGCTTGTTTTCTCAAGAGGGCTGGAATTGCTTGGAGAGAAATGGCTTCTACTCAGGGCAAGGGAGCGTTGACATGTCTTTGGCGTTTATAAAACTTGAGAAATCATATTCAGCCCCCTCCGGAAAGAGTTTCAAAGTTCTTGGTCCGATCGATCTGACTGTAAAAAACGGGGAATTCGTCTGTCTTCTGGGTCCCACAGGTTGCGGCAAGACCACGCTTCTGCGAATTATCTCGGGGCTGGAGCAGGCAGACAGTGGAAAGATAAACCGTGGAGCGGGAAGACTCGGGTATGTATTTCAGCAGGGAGCCCTGTTTCCGTGGATGAACATTGAATCCAATGTGATGTTTCCACTGAAAGCAACAGGTATGGCAGGAAGTCTTTGCAGATTGAAGGCTGAAGAAATTCTTGATCTTGTGGGGTTGTATGAATTCCGCAAGAGTTTTCCACACGAGCTTTCCGGCGGAATGCAGCAAAGAACTGCGCTGGCAAGAGGCCTTGTTACCGGTCCCGATCTTCTTCTTCTGGATGAACCTTTTGCCTCTCTGGACACCAGAACAGGAATCAATCTCCAGGAAATGCTTAGAAACCTCTGCAGAAAGCTATCTACAACGGTGATCTTCGTTACTCACAACATTGAGGAAGCAGTGTATCTGTCTGACAGAATAGTAGTCATGGGCCACAGGCCAGGTCGTATTGTACGAGATGAATCCCTGAGCCTTGAATGGCCCCGAAATCGTCTGTCCAGCACCTTTACTGAGGTCTTGCTTTCATTCAGGCAGACTTTTGAAGAGCTGGTTGACCTTTCTATTTCTTCCTGAACTGAAGGTACAGAACCATGGCTATGGTATCAAGTGAGACCAGTGTTGCCAGTGTCTGGCCATCTCCGTAGTTGTTGATCCCAAAACCAAATCTCAGAATGATAAATACAAGTGTTCCCAAGTCAACCTCCTGAAAAAAAGCTGTGCTTAATACCCATATTCCCCGTATGTATGTATATTAACATCTCTTGAGGATACTTGCAACAGCAGTTCATTGAAAGGTGGGTGGCCATTTTTGAATGGTGAGGTTATTCATAATGATGGTAGAATCAGGGTTTCCGGCAGGTTAACTCTGGGAGATCTGAAGGATGTAACTGCATCACTGGAAGGTATTTCAGCAGGTAATCACGTACTTGATTTCAGTGATTGCACCAGTATTGATACCTGTATCGCTGCACGGATATGGTCCATTACCGAGGCAAAAACCGCAAATGGAGCACTTCTGGAATTTCAGGGGATGAACCAGGACATAAAGGCGTTGTTTGACCGGTTCAGAGCCATTGATGAGAGGCCTCAGATTCCCGTTCAGAAGCACACCCTGCTTTACAACTTTGAAGACATCGGTGACAAGGTTCTTGCCACATGGGATACTGTCTTCGGCCTCGTTACATTTACAGGGAAAGCGTTCAAGGCTCTTTTTTCAGGCAAGGTCAGGGGTTCTGTAGTGGCATATTACATGGAACAATCCGGTGTAATGGCTATTCCTATTGTTATTACTCTGAACTGGTTGATGGGAGTTGTTCTGGGGTATCAGGCAGGTTACCAGATGAGCCAGTTCGGTGGCGAGCTTTTTATGCCGGCTCTTCTTGCCTACAGCATCTGCTGGGAAATAGCTCCAATGATGACTGCGGTTCTTGTTGCTGGAAGGTCCGGTTCCGCTTTTGCTGCGGAGATCGGAACCATGAAAGTTCGGCAGGAGGTCGATGCTCTTGAGGTGATGGGTTTTAATATTTCCGGTTATCTTGTTACCCCCAAAATGCTTGCACTTTTCCTTGTAATGCCTCTTCTGATCACTGCAGCTAATTTTGCAGGAATGGCTGGAGGGCTTACTGCAGGAGGAATCTTCTTAAAAATGCCGGCTGTGGTCTATATTGATGCCTTGAAAGAGGCTCTAATACCGTTTGATCTGTACTGGGGAATCATTAAGGGCTTCTTCTTTTCTGTGATTATTTCAGTTACCGGTTCATACATGGGTATCAGGGTTCGCGGTGGCCCGGCTGCAGTTGGAAAGGCGACAACCTCGGCCGTGGTTGTAAGTATATTTCTGGTTATTATGGTGGATGCATTGCTTTCCCTTCTCTTTATACACATAAGGCCCGGGTTATCGCTATGACGGAGAAAATCATTCAGATGGAGTCTTTAACCGGAGGCTATGACGGCAAAGTCGTTCTTAGAAATGTGAGTATAGATGTACTCAAGGGTGAAGTGCTTGTTATAGTTGGAAAAAGCGGTTGTGGAAAATCTACCACTTTGAACTACATGCTGGGGCTGCATAAGCCATATTCAGGCCGGGTTCTTTTTGATGGAGTCGACATCTGGAGCAGTCAAAAAGTTCTTGATGCCGCCAGAAAGCGATGGGGTGTTCTTTTTCAGTCCGGGGCTCTGCTTGGAAACTACACTGTTATTGAGAATGTCATGTTGCCGCTTAAAGAGTTTACAAGTTTAACCAAAGCAGAGATGATGGATATTGCCCTGAGCAAACTTGAAGTGGTTGGAATGGAGCATGCGGCTTTTGAGAATCCTCTTGAGATTTCCGGAGGAATGCAGAAAAGAGCCGGTCTGGCCAGGGCAATGGTTCTTGATCCGGAGGTTTTGTTTTTTGACGAGCCATCTGCAGGTCTGGACCCTGTTACTTCTGCCGGGCTGGATGAGACAATACTGTCTGTGAACAGATCACTTGGTACCACATTAGTCATCGTTACACATGAGCTGGCCAGTATTTTTGCCATATCAGACAGGGTAATTATGCTCGACCCTGAAGAGCAGGGCATTATTGCTACTGGAGCTGCTCGTGATCTTGGTGACAACTCAGAAGATCCGAGAGTCAGAGCCTTTTTCGGAAGAAAGATGGGAGAATAGCTATGGCACTGCGAGCCAATAAACTGAGGCTTGGAATTTTCTTTGTGCTTTTGATGACTCTTTTCGTGGGAGCAATATTCTGGCTTGTGGGCGGGTTTACCAAAGATCCCAGCACCAAATATGCCTGCTACTACGCCTGGAGCGTCAGTGGTTTGAATGTAGGCAGTGCTGTTAACTACAACGGGGTTCCGGTGGGGTCTGTTGTTTCTATCGGTATAGCGCCGGATGGAAGGCTTGTTAAGGTCGTCCTTCAAATAGTTGATGATAAGTTCATGGTTGACAATACCATTGTTGCTTCTCTTTACGTTACCGGTATAACCGGACTCCGGAATGTAAACCTTGAGAGCCTTCCGGATTCAGTCAGCAGGCAATTTGAACAGCATCAGCTTTCTTTCAACTCGGATCTGCCGGTGATCCCTGTTCGTTCAGGCACGGTGCAATCTGTGACAACAGGAATTACCCGTTTGTTTGAGATCATGGAAAGTATTGATGCAAAAGAATTAAACGATCAGGCCATACTTGCGCTAACAATGATAAACACAATACTGGTGGATGTGCAATGTGATTCACTGGGATGCAGAATAACAAACACAATGAATAACGTTGACAGGGTGCTGGTTACTTACAACAATCTTGGTCTTGAGCTGACATCTGCTGTTGTTGGAGCTGAAGGAGACATGGAAAATGTTATGGATGATATAAAACGCTTCATGGATGAGCTTGAAAACCTCAGCAGTACAATAACATATATAGCAGATGACATGGAAAACACATTCGATGATACTGAAGTTATTCTTCGTGAGATCAGTATTATGTTACCGGCAATCAACAGATTGCTTGATGGGTTTTCCTCCGATTCCAGAGGAGAGGATATGTGGAGATGAAAAAGCTTGTAGCAGTTTCTATTGCGGCTCTATTGATTTTTACCGGGTGTATTACTGTGAACGTACCGTTGGGCGGTGGTGATTCTTCTCCATCCTTTCAATGGTTTCTCAGATGGGATCCACCGATTGAACATGGGAATCTGATATTCAGTAATGTTCTCAGGATCAAAGATTTCGATGCCTCGGGAAGTTATCAGCTCTCCGGTATGGTGGTCAGGTACAACGACGGGAGCATTTCCGAAAGTTCCAGCGACAGATGGGTAACGCGACCGGGAGCCATGCTGAGTGAGATGTTTTCTCGAGACCTGCAGGCTACCGGCAACTACCCTGCAATCTTCAGAACAGCTGTAAGCGTGGATAATATTCTTACTGTGGAAGGCTATTTAAGGGAATTCGGGGCAACTCAGGTGGACAGTACAACCTGGATCGCAGTTCTTGATATTGATGTGACTTTGCTGGCAAGCAGAGGGAACGAAATTCTTTTCCAGCAGAATTACAGGTATGAAAAGAGTATGCCGTCCACTGGATTCAAGGTTCTCGCTGAAGAGATGTCTGTTATTGGAGCCTTGTGGTCTGAAGCGGTCATGACAGACATAGCAGGCGTTCTTCTGCCTCGAAGATAGGAGTACCAATTGAGCCTTTTTGCCTGGAAGAAAAAAACACCTGTTACAAAGCGGAAGACAAGAATTACGCCACCATTTGACAACATGAACAACTTCATTGTTGTTGTGCTGGACAGCTGCCGCTATGACTCATTCATGGAAGCTGCACCCCAAACTATCATGAAGCTGGGTGAAACAGAAGACAGGTACAGCTATGCCAGCTGGACTGCGCCGTCACACTACAATCTTCTCATGGGTTTAATGCCCCACACAAGTCCAAGAGGAGTTTTTGCCAGTGAGTACTACAAACACGATTTTATCAGATACAACGAAAGACTGGGTGCAAGGGATATTGAATTCAAAAGTCTTGTGCCGCGGCTTTGGATGCCTGATTTCCTTCAAAGAACAATGGGCTACAGAACCCATGCAATGGTCTCTCTTCCGGTTTTGAACAGCATGACGCCTATCAACAGCGGATTTGATACATTCAGACTGATGGACAAACACAACGATATGAATGCCATGCTTGACCTTATGACATTCCCGTCAGACAGGCCAAGTTTTTACATGCTTAATGTGGGAGAGACTCACTATCCATACGCAAGACCCTCTGAAGCCCAGAACAACTGGCCAAGAATAAGCGGTGTTCATGGTGTCTTCAAGCATCTTGATGATCATGTTGTTGACGGATGCATTGAGGAGAGCACAACAGGAGAGAAACAGTTTTTTGACCAGAAGGAAATGGATCTGCTGAAAGCAAG
>JAGLQD010000220.1 GCA_023136985.1 Candidatus Sabulitectum sp.
GGTGTTGACAGCCTGAACCGGATCTGGGTGCAGAGGGGATTTGAGCAGGATCCGACCTTTGATCTTTATGATGTATCAGGGGAACTATTGATGACTGCAGTTCTTCCATACAGAGACGATACTGCGCACTGGAAATTCAATATTTCCAGAAGAGGGATTCTGGCTGTTCCAGAAGATCCGGAGAGCTACTATTCGGTGTACATGATCAGTGCTGATATTTGAGTTCAAACCCGGACATCGTAAACTGGGCGTAATACAAGGGACATGCAGCGTTGTGTGAAATAGGTTCTCTTATTGAAGTTGCATAAAAGATCTTCTGGTAGTGTATTTAGAAGTGCGATAGGAGGTACTTCATTTGAGAATCCCACAGATTATTCCAATTACAGATCTGAGACAGGGTGCAGCATCTGTATTACAGCAGGTTCGAGAATCTGATGAGCCGCTTGTAATTACTCAACGGGGCAGACCGGCGGTTGTACTGCTTAGTATTGAAGCATACGAGAAGTCAGACAGGAGTCGACGGCAGCTGCTGCTTCTTGCACAGGGAGAGAAAGAAATATTGACAGGTGAGGGCTACAGCCTTGAAAGCGTCATGAAAGAAGCAGACCAGATACTCAATGGTGAGCACTGAGAATCAGGTTTGCTCCATCGGCAAGAACTCAATTCCTTGCAGGCATATCATATATAAGAAGAGATAATCCAGAGACTGCCACGGAGTTCAGAATTAGTGCGGAGAATTCCCTTGGCAGACTAATAGGCTTTCCAAAGCCCGGGAGGAATATTCCAGAGTTTCCTTATCTGCCTCATCGAGAGCTTCTTGTTAAACCATATCGATTTTTCTATCGGAAGGTGGACAAGACAATCTGGATTGTTGCAGTCTGGCATTGCGCTCAGCTACCGTATAAACCGCTTTGGATTGCTAGCAGCTGATGCTGAGATCATATTAGATTGCTGATTATGAAGAATCTCACAAGAGAATGGAGGCTTGAAATGCATGGATTTGCAGATAGCTCAGAACTAAGGAAAATTTTTGTCTGCATGTTGGCAGTGCTCTTTTTGCTCGGTCTTTCCTGCGGTGGAGAAAACAATCAGCCGGAAAGCAGTTCATCTGAGCAGAACGATGATCACGCAGATGTGTGCACACTTATTGTAGCTGATTCCATCGGTGTAGAGCTTGGTGACTCGAACTATGTGTTCGGAGCAATAAAGGAAGTCGACATTGGTCCGGGCGGAGATATTTTTGTACTGGACTGGATAAAGTGCGCAATCTTCCGCTATTCTCCTGATGGTGAATTTGTGCAGCGAATAGGCGGTCCGGGCAGCGGGCCGGGAGAGATAAGTATGCCGGGATTCTTTGAGGTGCTGGATGACGGTTCGATTTGTGTGGTTGCTGCGAATGGCTGGCAGAGATACGACAGTGCCGGGGAATCTGTCTCAACTCAACCTGATGAAGGCAGGCGGATACGCTATATGAATTCTGCTGATTCGAATTTCATCATTGGGGCCAGTGTTGAAGTTGAGTGGCGGGATGACCAGATGCAGATCACAAAAAGTATATGTCGTTTCGATTCACAGCGACCCGACTCTACTATTGTGGACTACCATCAGATGCAATACCATATTGAAACCGCAGAGATGAATGAATTCATGCGGGCAGTTGTAAGAGTAGATCTTTTCCCTATGCTGTTTGCAGCAGGTGACGGGTTTGTATGTATTGCTTCCGATCCAGTTGAAGAATCCGAGATCCTTATTCTTCATGAAGATGGCTCCGCTGCAAATACTCTAATGCTTCCATACCGGGCTGTTCAAAAAACTGAAGACGAGATTGCTGAGGAAAAGCGGTTCATTGAAGCGTTCTTCCATCACTCAACAGGATACACCAACCGTGTTGACTGGATCTCGTTACCCAACCATCCCATGATCGCAAATCTCGGTGTTGACAGCCTGAACCGGATCTGGGTACAGAGGGGGTTTGAGCAGGATCCGACCTTTGATCTTTATGACATCTCCGGGGAACATCTGATGACAGCGGTTCTTCCAGGTCGAGATGATACTGCTCACTGGAAATTCAATATTTCAAGAGGGGGGATTCTGGCAGTTCCAGAGGACCCGGAGAGTTACTATTCGGTGTATATGATCCATTTTGACCTGTAGTTTTGTTTGCATCAAAAGATACAGAAGAAAAGGAGGGCAAGAACGAAATTTGATAAAGAAGAGCAGTACATTCTGGAAGCACTGGAGAGCGGGAATATGAAGCTCTCTACTCCATCTTATGAAGAAATAGAGTCAATTAAAACTGCCGCAGAGAGTACCTTTAAAAAGGACAAGAGAATCACCATTAGATTGTACAGCCATGATTACATAGGCATTCAGAAAAAGGCCATGCAGATGGGTATTCCTTATCAGACTCTTATTTCAAGTCTTATTCACCGTTATGTTGAGGGAGATCTGAAAATAGCAACGCCGTAGTGGTTCCGCTGCCCTTCCAGTTCCGCACTTTCCTGTATTTCATCAGAACAGGTCATGTAACACTTTTTACCATCAGAGATTCACTTGATGAATAGGTAGGCAGGGTTTCTGCATAGAAGTGGTAGTGTGTATGAAATAGAATGCAATAACTAGGGAAACGGGGACTATTGAATGAAAATTGATTCATGAATGACGCTAATGTTATTTGCTTCAGGAAGTGAAGATAAGTGAGTAAATCAAGTACAAATATGGATTTTCATGGTGTGATGAGGGGTCGATAAAGAAGCTTATGGTAGGAGTTGGGGAGTGATGAGTGAGATTCAATGTAGTGGGTGAGTGCGTAGGTGTAGCATCCATTCTTTTCTCTTTGTTGCGAGGCCACTTGATTTCTTCCTAATTCTGCGTATTATGACTCTTTCAGGACAGTACTTGGAAAACTAGACATACTGATAGGTGGAATTTATGGATGCAGGCAAGTCTAATGAAACTGGTGTGTGGGATAATCATAATAGAGGTTCAATCGGAGAATTTCTAAAAGGGAAAATAATTATTGGTTCCGAACTCTCTTTCGTGTCCGCCTACTTACAATTTTATTATACCGGACAGGCAGAAACAGTCCAGCGAAAATTCAGATTTCGATCTGATAACTTGGCTCGTGATAAAGGATAACTGATGGTTGTAGAACGTAATAAGATGGATTTCAATGCGCTCGTATCTACTATTCGACAGGTGCATAAGCATCTTGCCGCAAGAGCAAGCAGAGCGGTTAATATCAGCCTGACTTTTCGCAACTGGCTGATTGGTGCATACATTGCTGAATTTGAACTGAACGGTGAAGATAGAGCTAAGTACGGCGATAATCTCCTGCAGGATTTGGCTAACCATTTAAAAGAACTCAAAGTAAGTAATTCAAATAGACGCCAGCTCTATGACTATCTTAAATTCTATCGCACATATCCACAAATCAGGAGGACAGTGTCGGCACAATTGCAATCGTATGTTCCTGAATACATTGCGAAAAGCAAGAAGAAAATGCCGACAGTGTCGGCACAATTACTTATTCCGTCGGAACAGCTCATAGATAACCTTTCATACAGCAAATTCAAGCTACTTGTTGATCTCGATGATGAAACCAAACGTACTTTCTACGAGATTGAGTGCATGCGTGGCAACTGGTCTGTCCGAGAGTTGAATCGTCAGATTGGCAGCCTGTACTTCGAATGATCCGGTCTTTCCCTGGACAAGGGCAACATCTGATCACGGCTGTTCTTCGGGCAGATATGATATCGCTCACTGGGAATTAAATATTTGCTGCAGAGGCATCTTGGCCGAAGATTCAGAGAGTTCCTATTCTGTACACATGATAGGTTTCTATCGGTAAAATAGGTTGGTTAAACAATAAGAAATGAGTGAAGCAAAATACTTCAATCCCTGCAAAGTGAAGCAATACGCTTCAAATTCAGTAAAATGAAGCAATTTGCTTGACATGGCAAAGTATTTTGCTGATGTTTGCTTTATGAAAAAGTGGATAGTTGTAATTGCAGATATTGTAAACTCGCGCGTGGTGGAGAATCGGATGGATCTCCAAAGGCGTTTGCGGTCGGTTCTCGAAGAGGTGAACAGTACTTCTGATTCAGTGTTTTCCCCATATACAATTACACTTGGAGATGAGTTTCAGGCTGTTCTAAATAAATCAGATAATTTGTTTTCTGATTTATGGACAATAATGGAAAGGATTTTTCCCAGCAAATTAAGAATATCAATCTCTGTGGGAACGATTTCAACTGAAATGATAAAAACTACTGCTATTGGAATGGATGGTGAGGCTTTCTATATGGCTAGGGACGCACTGAAGGCTATGAAGAAATCTACTTCTGTTTTTGTTGTTTCTGGCTTAGAAAATCCTTGCGAGGAACTCGTAAATGATTCTCTGGCTCTTATTGCCGATTCAAATAGCTACTGGAAGAAAAACAGGATTGGGATACAGGCCAGATTGCTCCGAGAATCTTCAATTGAGACAATTGCTGATGAAATAGAGATTTCTAAGTCCGCCGTTTACCAAAATATAAAAAAGGGCAGATTGATTTTAACTACCAGCATTTGTAACAGGGTGGCTTCAATGATTGATGAGGAGATGCAAAAAAGTGAATGCTGATTTCTATATTTACTTCTCTCTCTTTTTATTCAGTAGGATTCTATGGATTCACTCAGAAAGCTCAATCAGTCTGACCAAAATGATATGTATTGCTGCCATTCCACTGATTTCTCTGTTCTTTTTCTCGTTTGAATGGGAATCACTAGCAATAGCTGCTCCCTTTCTGGTTCCGCCACTGCTTGAATACATTCTCGGTCGAAGGAAGAGCAAGGATGTTAATTTCTTGCGGTTCAGACAACTTGGATTCATGGCCGGCACACTTGCTCTTTTCTGGGCGTTCAGATCCGATTCTTCTCTGATTCCCACTCAATTAGGAATTGATTTGAAGCAAACTGTCTTTGCATTCTTCTTTCCTCTTGCTAGATGTGGCACGGAGACATGGGAAAACTTCTGGATAATTATTGCTGGGATTCAACTGAGCGCAAGCGAATTGAATTTGGTAATACGTATGATTTTGTCTGGGATGAATGCAGAGCCGAGTAGTAATGATACCATTGATCTGAAGGAATATAGCAGAGGAAGAATAATTGGGGCACTTGAACGTACTCTTGTTTTTATTCTCTTTCTTTCTGGAAGCGCAGGGGCTGTGGGATTTGTCATTGCAGCGAAAGGCCTGATCAGGTTCTCAGAGTTGGATAAAAGAGATTTTGCGGAATACTTTCTGGTGGGAACCCTCTTATCGGTGACCGGTTCTTTGATTATTTCAATCGTAGTAAAGTGGCTGATGGTGTAGTCATTAGTTGAATCAGCGCCCACCATCCGGTAGGCGCTGATCTGTTTTCAGGTTCTTTTAGAGCACCCGGAACCTTTCAGTTCCAACTTCTCTAATGTCTTTGCGGTACTGCTGGCTGTGGGTAAGAGGCGGCAGTATTGAAGAGGCCTTTGCGCCGAGAATGATGGGAACAAGGGTTCCCTTGCCGTCCCAGTTTCTTTCTTCGCCGGTGTTCCAGTAGAAACGAACCATGTTACCCAGCTTCTCACGGATCAGTTCATCCACTCCGTCATTGAGGTTGAGGCCGAATGCTTCTGCCAGTGATTCAAGAACTTCTGTTCCGGTTTTTCCGGAAGCGGGAGGAACTGCTCCGTTGAAGCAGATCACATTGCCTTCGTAGTTGCATCTGGTTCCCGGGGTTTCAAGGAAGGTTGAACCGGGAAGAGTAACATCAGAGGCCATGGTGGTTTCTGTATCGGTCCAGTCCATGGCTGCAATGAAATCACAGTTCTGGAACCAGGAGCCTGTTCTGCTGAAGTCCAGCGGGTTCTCTCCTATGATGAATGCAGCTTTAAGCTCACCATTTTCAAGAATACTTCTGAGTTCCTCGCTGGTCTTTGCTCCGGGAAGAGCATTTTTACCAACCGGTACTCTACCTGTTGTAAACGCGGGGTCTGCACCCATAACCTCAAGACCCGCAGTGTTTGCTATTAACCTTGGCAGCAGAATGTCTGTCTGTTTCTTCGCATTCCTCAACATCAGTGTAAGGTTGGCGA
The DNA here is from genome assembly GCA_023136985.1 of Candidatus Sabulitectum sp. Lineage (GTDB taxonomy): Bacteria > Fermentibacterota > Fermentibacteria > Fermentibacterales > JCC-6 > Sabulitectum. The sequence goes on from JAGLQD010000220.1 coordinate 6,113, forward strand.
AGATCTCGATATCTTCCGGAGCAGCATCCTGTGGTCTGTCAGGGCTGTGAACAACTACAACTCTTCCGGCATTCATGATTAGTTCAGCTGCCTTGAGAATATCTTCACTTTCCACACCGGCTTTGGCTGCATCGATGTCGACTGAATCTGTTCTGTTCTTCAGGAATTCATCTCTGCCCTGGATGTTGTCTGTAGAGATTGTACCCTTGTCTATCAATTCCTGCATCACGGCATTCCAGAAGTAGGATGCTCTGCCGCGCATGGGGTCAACCGCAAGTGTTGCAAGATGCTGATCAGAGTTTGCAAGGGTAGAGTTGGCAACTATGAGCTTTGCTCCGTCCTTTACCTTCTGAATAACGTCCACCGCAAGGATCAGATGATCTGATTCAAGAGCTGTGTTGTTGCAGATGATCAGGTCAGCATCCTTAAGGCAGTCTTTGTCAGAGGTTGATGCTGTGAAACCGAATGATTTGTCCAGAACACCGGACCGTCCACCACCACTTATGATTGCAAGTGAACCGATGTTGTTGGTGCCGATGCCGTTTCTTGCAATTTCTGACGCCAGGTAAAATTCTTCGTTCGTAAGCTCCGGTGATATGAATACTGCAACTTTTTCAGCACCGTATTCTTTTACTGCGTCTTTCATCTGCTTCACTATTGTTTCATTGGCTATCTGCAGCTGAACAGCTTTGTGGGAACTGCCTTCACGGATAACAGGATTTTTCATTCTGCTCTGCTTTATGAAAAGTTCGTTGCCGAATCGTCCATAGCGGCAGAGATAGTCTCCTGGCTTTCCGCTTGACTTTATGAAGTAACGCTGATCGCCAAAGCTTCTTACAACTACTTCGCAGCCGATGGAACAGAAACCGCAGTGAGTTTCAATGTCTTCGGTATCCAGACAGGCTCTGCCATTGAAGGGGTACTTCATGGTAAGAGCGCCTGTAGGGCAGGCATCAACACAGTTGCCGCAGCTTATGCAGGTTGTTTCCACAAGAGGATCGTTCATGGCAGGGCGCA
>JAGLQD010000221.1 GCA_023136985.1 Candidatus Sabulitectum sp.
AAGCTTAACTGTCCATCCGGCAATACTCAGGATCATAGCCCTGATAACCCGCGGTCTTCGTTCAGGCGTAATAGCTGTTGCCGCTGCCAGTTCATCCCATGTCTCTGAAAACCTTCCCGAACCGAAAATCGCTCTGACAGGCTTTACAAAAACCGAAAGAATAAGTGGAAGAAAAAAAAGCGACAGGAGACCGAGAACAGAAGCTGCTGCTGCCACATAAACTACTGGACCCGTTAGACCTGCAATAAAGCTGCATGCGACTACGAAGCCCATTGCAACCACATCCATTATCTTGGCAAGCATAACGGTGGCTGCGCCGTTTCCCAGAGGAAGAGCAGCATACTTCCTGAAAAGCCCCACAAGAGCCACATCAGAGAGACGCATTGGAAGAAGATGGCCAAGACCCACATGTACAGCTGTAAGAGGAAGAGACTGTCTGATTTCTATTCTGTGATCCCATGAGAGGATCTGCCACCTCCAGGCTCTTATCATCTGAGTAACAGAAAACAATGCCAGAGAGATCAGAAGCCACAGTGAATCTGCCTTGCCGAGAGCTGTGAATATATTGGTCACTGTGGATTCCATAGATCCCGAACGCGACAGAAGATAATATGTAACTAGCATGCCTACAATAAGTAAGACGATAGTCCTTGCGCTACGCATGCGTTTAGTCAAATATTCCTCCTAATTGAATACAGGAGGTAATATAGGATATGACGAACACAGCAATAAGCGTTGACAGTATATCCAAGCATTTTGGGAAAACCGTTGCACTTGCAGAAAATTTCAGTATAGAAATTGCGAAGGGTCAATCTCTGGCAATTCTAGGTGCAAACGGCGCCGGTAAAACAACACTCATGCGTGCAGTGCTCGGGCTTGCTGTCCCTGATACTGGAAACATCAGTTTGTATGGCCTTTCTCCCTCTGACCCGCGATCGAGGATTGGAGTCAGGTTCCTTCCGGAACGGATATCCTTCCCGAAATGGGCCACCCCACTTCAAATGTACCGTCAACTGGAAAGAGTACGCAATGAGGGCAGAGAGATGGATTTTGTCCACAGGGCTGATAACCTGGCATGTGGAGATCTGCTTAGCAGAAAGCTTGGAAAGATGTCCAAAGGGCAGAGACAGCGGATTGCAGTAGCTCTTATGACCTGTGGAACCCCGCATACCGTGTTCCTTGATGAACCTTCATCAGGTCTGGATCCAGCTGGAAGAATGCTTGTAAGAAGCACAGTTGCGGAGCTGGTGGATCAGGGATCCACTGTGGTTCTTAACAGCCACCTGCTTGGTGAAGTCGAGAAAGTGTGCGACTGGGCATCTTTTATACACAAAGGGGCTCTGGTGGCTCACGACCGCCTGGAAGATCTCTCGCAGTTTAAGGGCAATGCAGTTATTGAAACGCTGAAGCCGGACATAATGAAAGCAGCATTGAATCACACCGGAACGGTTAAGGAAAAAACTCTTGTCTACCCTCTTGCCTCAGAAGATGGATTCGCAGAGTTCACTGCGCTTGTTGCAGGAAGCGGAGTGGAGTTCACCGGAATAAAACTTCACAAGGAATCTCTTGAAGACATATTCATGCGGATCATGGAAGGAGAGACTAATGTTTCTTAACGCTCTTGAGCACATGGCTCGCAGGAAATTGCTTCTTATCGTGGGAATCCTTTCTCTTTGTTACCTGCTTCTTTTCTGGAGAGGGATCGCTTCTGTGAATTCTCAATCTCTCGGGGCAGAAAGCGGCATTCCCACATCCAATGCAGATATGGCCTATGCAGCACTCTCCATTGCCGGTTCAATGCTCTCTGTGGTGGTGTGGGGGCTCACTATCGTTCTAGGTGCAAGTATTCTACCCGATGAGATGGAAGCAGGGAGAATGTCCATCTGGGCAGCTCTTCCACAATCAAGATTCAAGGTGTACGCATCAACAACCCTTGCGCCTTTGATAGTTTCAATAGTTTTCGGATACCTTCTCTTCGGACTTACTGCGGTGATTACAGCGTTCTATGCCCCATTTACCCCTTCCAGTATTCCACTTGCAGTGCTCAGTATGCCGATCTGGCTTTCTGCCACCTGGGCCTTCGTTATTCTTTTCTCAATGATAGTGGGTAAGATCCCTGCAATGCTCATCACATTCATCCTGGAAGGCTTTGCTGTGGGGATGGGCAATATTGTTGAACTTGCAAAAGGGGTTCCCGACCTTCACGAATCCACATTCTACACTGTGGCCAGAATAGTTACTTTCATTCTTCCGTTTGAGCGTGGCTACAGATCTGTTCAGATGGGGTTGCTTCCCAAAGCAAGCCTGCTTGAGGAAGCTCTGGCATTTATGGGATTCGGAGGCGATCTTCCCCTCTGGGAGATCATTTACCCCGGTGTATGGGCGGCGATCCTCTTTTTCATCGGATACAGACTCTTCCTGAGAAAAGACCTTTGATCGTATGCAGATAATTTACAATTCAATTGGCGTCATACATACTCCATACATCAACATGGCGCCATTTCAGGCCGTAGAAGACGACACTAACGGACCGTTCATTCTTGAAGTTGATGAACGATACGCAACCGGGTTGAAAGATCTGGAAAAACACAAATATGTTATCGTCTTTTTTCATATTGACAGGGCAAAGGGATACAACGGTTCCAATGTAGCGCACCCTCCTTCAATGAAAGGCGGGTCTATCGGACTTTTTGCGTCAAGGTCACCAAATCGCCCCAACGCCATTGGAATTGATGTTGCTGAACTGCTTAAAATAGAAGGGAACAAAGTTTACACTTCCGGGCTCAGCGCTCTGGAGGGAACGCCTCTTCTGGATATCAAACCGTATCTTGATGTTGATTCTAAAAAAATGGATTAATGTGTCACATTGAGAATTGGACTTAGCTCCAGGCGCAACGCAGGATTCAGAGAAACTGCTTTCTCAGCTGCTGTCAAAGCATCATCACGATATCCGTAATTCCACAGGAGTGCCGCCATATTTTTCCAGGCTGTCGGTGACTCCGGAGCCATATCAAGGGCCAGACCGAACTCATGAAGTGCCTGTTGAAACTCGCCACCGGAAGATGCTATACACGCCCCCCTGATAGAGTGTATGTCAGCTCCTTCATAGCCTTCCACCTCTGCCCTCTTTAACCTCTCAAGGGCATCTTCGAAAGCTCCTGATTCAAGATAGTTCTGAGCCATCTGCACTTCAGTCAATCCTGATCGAACTGCTGCAGGGTAATGAAAAAACAGAGAGATCAGCACAATGATCAATGCTATCGGTGCAGCCAGTTTCCATCTGAAATTTGATGCAGACAGAATCAGCACCGGAAAAAAGACAGCTCTGTGCCTCATGGAAGGAAAGAAAAGAAATGCCACAGCAAGACCTGTGATGATCAAAGCAGTCACAGCATTTCTTTTAAATCCAGATATTCCAGATGCAATGATTATGAGAGTTAATGGAAGAAGATATCTCAGTATGGTTGATCCAAGCAGCTTCGGGGCTTCGATGTTGCGCCCTGGTCCTGGAATTGAAAGAAATGCAGCAGTTTTTACAAATCCCCTGCCAATCCAGCCTGGAATATCATTTCCTATGGATCCCAGAGCATTATCCATGAAGGAGCCATCCCCCATGAGTTCTTCAAATTCAATTCCCGGAGGGGTTTCAAGCAGTTCCCACGAAGAACCAAGCCACAGATTAAGAGGTCCATTCTCTGCAATAGCAAAGGGCCCTCCTGAGATCAGGTTGATGGCCATAACAGGAAGAACAGCAATGACTACGCCTGCTGCTGTGCGCAAATACTTTTTGTAAGGACGGATGAAAATGATCGAGACCGGCAGGAAAAGCAGAAGCTCTCCTCTGAATAAGGCTGCACAACCAACCAGCCATCCTAGCAGTACAGGCTTCTTCCTGCCGGCAGTTAGTGCCAGTGCCAGAAAAGCTGCAGCCGGGGCTGCAGGAAGTATTTGAAGTCCTGCAAAAGCTAAAGTCGGTTCAATGGCCAGAACTCCCGCAAGAATGGCATTTTTCAAGTTCTTTTTGCGGAAAAGAAACAATGCAAGAGCAGGTATCAGAGAGATAGAGCTGAAGATCCAGCGAAGAACCGTAATTCTTGAAGAAATGGATGCAACCATGTAAGTAGCTGGAGGTCTTTCGAATGGCGGCGAATCTCCTGATACATATGTAATTTCATCAACATGCAGATCAGACCCCAGGAACCAGTCCAGCTGGCTGAGAGATATGAATCTGATAGCAATACCAACCAGGAAGAATGCAAGAAATATCAGATGCTCTCTCTTCATCGGCTGATTACACCATTGCTGTATTGAATGTTCACGTAGTCCCGGGTTACAATACCCTCTCGACTCCAGTTAAGAGATGGAGCAGTTTCTATCCACTGCTCTCCGGCAGGCGGGATGATTCCTTCAACTATGATCCAGGCATCCTCCGTGAGATCAAAGAGGTCTGAAAGCTGAACAGACTGCGGATAATAGTATATGGATGAAACAAGGAACCAGTCTGCTACAGTCAGAAGAATCTCTTCATTATTCATACCGGCAAGCTTCCGTCTGAGTTCACGATCGAACCCACCAACTGTCTGGATAGTAAGAGTGAATTCCCCATCTGATGGGGATATATCCCAGATCTCCAAGCCTGTATCTGACTCCATAAGAGGTGGCATCTCTGCCAGTACACCTCCCGGCAGCAGAAGCCATAGTGTGTCTTCGGCATCCACCCAGCCTGCAGGTGAAAGGTATTCGGAAGGTTCTTCAAGCTCTCCATCCACAAGAATGAAAGACCTGTAAAAACCAAGTGGCGAAGGTACAAGAGGAAGAATATCCGTGGCGGGAATAACAGGAGCTTCAATGCTCATAACCCTGCACATGGCAGAGAGCAGAGTAGCAGCTTCTATGGGTGTGGCTCTTCTGGAGTCAAGGATCTCCTGTAAAGACCTCACAGCAAAACCTGCATCTCCCCCTGGGAATGGCAGCAGTTGCAACGACTCCGTTATAAGAACACGCCCGCGGGAAACACGCATCCTTGGAAGAGCACCTGCTGCACCTGCTTCAATTGCAGCCTCCCTGAGATCCGGTGGTGTTTCCAAGGATGAGATCCTTGAAGGTTCCAGAAGAATATCCTGCACTTCACCCCAGTTTGAAGCAGTTGAAAGCCAAAGTTCCTTGTACTCTTCATTAACAGATGTGAAAACCCGTCTGTTTCTTCCAGCTGTCTCTGTAAATCCAACGGATCCAACTGCAAGATCATCTACGTCAGGACAGCTTACAATTATTGTGTCAGGTTCACTTCCGGCGATGTATGTGTAGAACAAACCACTTCCTGACATCACACCTGCTTCACGAACACGAAAAGACCATTCCATGGTCATTCCCGGTCGCAGTCCGGGAAAGGCAACAACAATTGCCAGTGGCCAGCCTTCACTTCCGGTAAGAGTATCCACAGCCCACTCAGGCACATCCCTGGGCTGTCCCGGAAAACCATAAGTCGAGTGAATAACCTCGATCTCCATGTATTCAGGGTCAAAATCACGTGTAACTCTCAGGAATCTTCCATCGTCCCCGGCAATTGCGCTGTAGCTGACTGTTGTTTCCTTAACCACCCCGTCCCAGTTGATCTCCACATCAACTGACGTGTACCTGGAGGGTAAGGCAATGGCTCCTGCAATAAGAATCAATGAGGATATCATCATGGCAGGCCAACAGCTCTGGCCGATGTAGCAGAGCGCACTAGAAGGGTTTGAAGAACATCATCATTTGAATTTGTAACATCAGCGGTTTCTGTATAGACAAGTCTGCCGTACTCGAAGTCCATTGAACAGATATATCCAGGAGCATTTACTAAAACCGGAAGGCGGGATTCAGTATCAAACCCGGAAAGAGAAACTCTGAGAATTTCTGTTGCAGGTGCGTCGATGAGAAATGAATCCGGAGGAGCAGGCAGAAGCAGTGAAGCAATTCTTGAGCCAGGCAGAGAAATTTCTCTCAGGCCGGGTAGAAGAACATACTCGCTGTTCCTGAATACTTCCCACTTCCCGTGAACAGTAACCTCTTCCCCGTCAAAGAATACAGAGTCGCATTGCGCGGCTCCAAAAAACCGTCTGAACATTTCATTTCGGTTTGAAGGATCCGACCTGGTGAAAAGTGTGGTGATAAGCTCCAGAGGAACCCCGTATCCGGATGCCTTTAGATCCCCTGTGATCAAATTCTCTTCAAGATCGATCTCACCAGAGATAAGAATATTCAATGTGTCATTCCACCCGTTCAGGGGAATGGTCTGAAGAGCTGTTCCGCCTGGAACTATAGGAAGAAAAGTACAACCACGAAGCCCGAAACTGGCTCCTGCACTTATTGGTATGCCTCTTGGCGTGGGGTCAAGAACAATCCATGAGTTATCCAGGGGACTTCTATACACGGTGATCATATGGTCAAAACTTCTTGCATCAACAACCAGGGCGGTCTCTCCATTGGTGGTTGCAAGAGCAGGGTAGGCATCATAACCTGCCTTTCGAAGAAGCCATGTAAGCAGAACAGCTCTATCTCTGCATACTCCAGAGCCATCCTCAAGGGTTTCCTCAGGAGATCTTGGCGACCATCCCGGCCATACTCCTGCGTCAGCTCCAGTGTAGTTGATATTTTCAGCAACCCAGACACGAAGAGCGCCAGGGTCCGAGTTGGTAGTGCGCACTATCTCATCAAGTCTTGAGCACCCGGCATGCTCCGGCCTGTCCAGCGAATGAGAAGCCTCTGCAGAAAGCCTTTCCGGAGTTCCAGTTGCTATAGAGATCATCAGAGAAGAAGATTCTGCAAGAGAATGGGACGGCACAGGGGAAAGATTCAGGAATTCCCACGAGCTACCGGGTTCACTGGAGATCAGTTGAGTGTTCAGATCATTATGCACCCGAAAAACGGATCTAACCACGCTGTCTCGAAGTGCAGGAAAAAAAGAATAGCTGTACACATCAGAAAGGGGCAGAGAATGAATTGTTCTTATAATATCAACTGTTACCGTGTCGCCCACCTCAAGGCCGGGCATTAGTATCACAGTTTCCCGGAGAGAGGATTCAAGTCTGTTGGTTCTTGATAGAATTCTGTGAGGGCCGGTTGATATCGTTGCCTGCGAGCTGCCTCTGCCGCCCCTCCAGTGCCCTGCATAGGCCTGTACTATTTCCAGTTCTTCCATGCCTGTACGGAAAGCTACACTCATGGTTGAATAACGCTGTACTCCCCTGCCTGTCAGAGGAATTATCACAGCAGTTGTTCGTTCTGTGATGGATCCGTTCAGTTCAAAGGTTACATTTACCTCGTGTGCAAGATACACCGCATCAGGAATTCCCCCCATAAGGCACAGGGTCAGGATTGCAGCGAGCACCACTGTCTCAGATCAGTTGCAGGTTCGGTTGTAAACCGAGTGGAAGAAATGAGAGAAAAGCTGACCTGTCCATTAAGCAGAGCATGTACATCAGTCCCGGATTCTTCCCGTACCGATTGCATCTCATAAGGTCCATATCTGTAGGATTCACCGTTTTCACAAGGGGTAAATGGTATTTCCCGGGCAAAACTTCCAATGGTTGTGATCTGATATCCTGAATAGGTTTCAGATGGAACATTGATGTTGAGGATCATTCCAGGCTGTATCATCCTGTACAGCTCGTGGTCAACAACTTTCTTTATTACCTCTGACGAAAGGCTGAAATCAGGGGAAGACGAGTATTCCTGACTGATGGCAACAGCAGGTATCCGCCAGAAAGCTGCCTCTGTAGCCGCTGCTACAGTACCGGAGTACCATGTGTTATTGGCCACATTCGCACCGGGGTTTATGCCTGAGATGATC
>JAGLQD010000222.1 GCA_023136985.1 Candidatus Sabulitectum sp.
ATCGCCAGCCTTATTGAATGCAGACTCGAAACAGGCAGAACCCACCAGATCAGAGTACATATGTCTGTTCTGAGAAACTGTCCGATTATTTCAGATATCAAGTACGGTGGAATGACCCCCCGTGGTACTCCCTCCACCAAAGAGAACAGAGAACTGATTGCAGACGCTATCCGCCTTGCTGGACACCACATGCTTCACGCTGAAACACTTGGATTTATTCACCCGATTACAAATGAGGAGCTTGAATTTAACTCTGCACCTCCCATAGAGTTTCGCCTTGTGCAGAAAAAACTTGACTCGGTCTCCGCAGGGCGATAATTGTGACAGTGAATTACATGGTTTTTTCAGCTCTACTGGTTGTACCTGTTTCCGCAATGATATGCGTAGACAGTTTTCTCTATTTCTTCATTCTTTTTCCAGTCGCAGCTGTTTCAGGTGGTAAATGGATGTATTGCAGAAGGTTGATCATTGTTTCATTTCCTCCGGTGGTTTTGATGATTTGGGCATACTTAACGGGAAATGATCAAAGCTCTCTGACATCAGTGAGATGGATCTGTGCTCTGGCATCAGGAACTTATTTTGCTTCTGAACTCGGCACTGCCGGTATGGCAGGTGTGCTTGAATCAATGAAGCTATTCCCATTTTCAGCCAGACTTTCTGAACTGCTAATCCTTGCTGGAAGTACAGCTTCAAATGTAAAAAGCTGCTGGACCGCGAATTCTGATCTCCCTCTATTGTCAAGGATTATTCAGAGTGCAGGTGATTCTGTGGCAAAAGCGGATTCTACCCGGCCTGCAGCTGAACAGTGCGGCGTAACACCATTTTCTTTATCTATTGTTTCCTGGGCATTTCTGCTTGTTTCTGTTTCCGGTATAGCAGACGGGATCGCAGCATGAGATTGCTGGGACGGTTTGAGTTTGATGGAACGGGTTACTCCGGCTGGCAGATACAACCCAGAGATATTACCGTTCAAGGGGAGATCCAGAAAGCACTTGAAAAAATGTGTGGAAGACATATAGCAGTTACCGGTGCAGGCAGAACAGATGCAGGGGTACATGCAGCACAAATGCCAGCCCACTTCGATATAGAATCAGGTGAGTTCGGTAGAATAGAGAACGGACTTAATACAATGCTTCCCCGGGATATTTCCTGTCTCTCAGTTGCCAGGGTTGCTGTTGATTTTCATGCACGGTTTCACGCGATCGCAAGAACTTATCAGTATAACATTGGAAAAGGCAGGCACCCTCTTCGCAGCAGGTATGAACACCAGCCC
>JAGLQD010000223.1 GCA_023136985.1 Candidatus Sabulitectum sp.
GGGAATCTGTATACTGCTTCTGACCCTGTGGGTCCAGAGAATGATTCTTTCATTGGCACAGTAAGCAGCAGAGCAGGTGTTACAGTTGCGGCATGGGGTAACCACGGAGAATTTCTTAACCGGGGCAGGGAAGTGGTGACACTTCTTAAGGATCCGCAATGTCTTAAACTGACCAAGGCCGGTTGTCCGGGGCACCCGCTGTATCTCAGGAAAGATCTGATGCCGGTTCCATTCAAATAAGTAACTTCATTCATCAATCCGATAGAGTTTCATATGGAGATGGAGACCCTGTGCTGATTCAGCCATTGCCATCAGTCTTCCTGGAAACTATGCTCTTTCAGACAGATTCAGATTCCCAGACACATTGTTTACAGGTATCTGAATTCAGATAACAACTTAGAGACAGGTGCTGCATGAGGCATTTAAGCAATTTTTTACAAATATCTATTCCTTTCCTGGTTCTTGTCTGTCCGGTATCTGCAGGAGACAATCCAGTCACTCGAGCAGGTAAGGAAGAGATTCTTACGGTGCTGATAAGCGACTCAACTGTAAGGGCATATGCAAGAATCGAGATCCCTGATGAGAGAAATGCTACAGTTCATGACGATCACCTTTCTCTGCATTTGTTTGAAGGCCAGGAATTGCTGTTCAACGGTGTGCGCTCCGAGGTCACAGTGGACCTGCCTTATGAGGAACACGATACGGTGGTTTACCAGTGGGAAGTCATGCTTCCCTCTGGATTCCTGCACGATGCTCCTGTAAACAGATGGTGGAATGTGGTCCAGTGGCATGATCAGCCTGATCTGACCCTTGGCGAAACATGGGCTGACCTGCCTGCCATGTCTCCTGTGATGTCCCTGCACCTGAAATTCTATGACGGCAAATACTATTTCGCTCCCAGATACATGCATGTGGAACCGCCAATAGAAGATCTGATCGAAATTCAACCTGGAGAGTGGACAAAGTTGAGGTTTGAGATCAGATGGTCACAGGGGGATGACGGTTGTCTCAGGATTTTTGTTAACGATGATCAGCAGCCACATATACACTACACTGGACCAAACATGCACAACGGTTACCAGCATTATCTGAAAATTGGAATGTACAGACATCCTGACATCTCCACAGATAACACAATAAACCTCAGAAACCTGTTTATATGCAATGAAGGAAGTCAGTACCACTCTGCTAGAGATCACAGGATCAGATAACCCGGGGAAGGAGACCGGGCAGGAAACTGGAGGTGTTGTTAAAGTGATTCTACGAAAGACCAGGATAGTGTGA
>JAGLQD010000224.1 GCA_023136985.1 Candidatus Sabulitectum sp.
TAGATCCGGGGGAAGCGGCCTGTCCAGCCTGGTGAGCTCCAGGCTCAGTTCAACCATATCACGGGATTCAACGAGTTTCTTCCTGACGGAATCAGATTTCACCCGGGAAAGATTCCTGTAGATCGCATCGATACCTCCAAACTGCATTATGAGCTTTACAGCACCTACCTGACCTATACCTCTTGCACCTGGAATGTTGTCTGACGAGTCTCCCATCAGAGCAAGAAGATCAGCTACGTATTCAGCTGGAACGCCCATTATCTCCGTCACATCACCATCTTCAACCAATGTTGGAGGTCTGCCGTATTTTCCCGGCCGAAGAACAGATACATTACTGTTGACCAATTGAAGCAGATCCTTGTCTGGAGACAATACAAGTACAGGAACTGTGGATTCCACTGCAAAACCCGCGATGATGTCATCTGCCTCAAGCCCGGCCTTTTCTACGAAAGGTATACCCAGCAGAGGTATCAACTCTCTTGCTGTCTGAGTCTGGGTTCTAAGGTCATCCGGTGTTGGGGGTCTATTTGCCTTGTACTGCGGAAACATATCCTTCCTGAAGGTCGGTCCCGGCGCATCACTCACAGCGGCAACCATGCAATCAGGATTTGAGTCAATTATGGCATATAGCTCTTTCAGCAAGAAACTCAACCCGCTGGTGACCACACCATCAATTCCTCTAAGCGGGCTCTTCATCATTGCATAGTGACCTCGATAAAGAAGACTGAGCGTGTCTACCAGAATCAGTTTTTCTACCGGTTTTTGTGCCACTGAAGATTCCTTCCATTGGATTAGTAAGGAAATATACTCGGTTCTATTTATGATTCGAAGATATCCGTCTATTCTTGACAGACCGGCTTCACAATATGTATTCTCCTGCACTATGATGAAGAAAATACCATTCAAAACCCTGCGCCATGCTTTAACAGTACCGGCGATCAAACTTGTAGTTTTTGCCGCTGCGGTAACACCCAGACCTGTTTCGCGTTTCAGCGCTTCTGTTCTTGGAAAACTGCTTTCATTTCTTCCATTACCGTCAAACCGGATAATTCAGAAACATCGCCCTGGTATAATGAAGGAAAACAGCATATCTGTCACCACAGCTGAAATCTATACCAGCATTCTTACCGGATTCTTTGATTTTTTCTATCTTTCATATCGCAGTGATAAAACTTTCAGAAAGATGGTTGCAGTTAAAGGATCAAAGAACATGGAGCAAGCACTTTCGTACAACAGAGGAGTCATTGCAGTTACAGCTCATTTCGGCCCATGGGAACTTCTTCCCAGAGCCATGAAACTGCTTGGTTTTGATATAGGTGTTGTTGGCAGGTCACTTTCACAAAAGGGAGCCACTGAAGTACTTAACAAGCTTAGACAGAAACCGGGCATACAGACCATAGACCGGAACGCCGGGGCGGGTCCCCTGCTGCGCCTTCTGCGGAAGAACAAAACACTGGGTATGCTCATTGACCAGAACACCAGAGGCGTACAGAGTGAGTTCATTGCATTTATGGGTCATGCTGCCCGAACACCTGTGGCACCTGCTATTCTTTCCAGGAAACTTGGTGTACCAGTGGTTACAATGCACATCACCAGGCAGAAAGATTCCACATATCTTCTGGAGATCGATGAACCTCTCTTCTTTTCACGGGAGGATTCAGTATCAAATGTACTTACAGTTCTTAACGAAAGGATCTGCCAGTGGATCCTGGATTCTCCTGAGCAGTGGGTATGGTTTCATGACAGATGGCGCAAATAACTGTCAGTCTTTATGCATTTTCTTAACCGCATGACGAATACTGTCCCTGATAAAGACTGCAATATTGTGAAGCACCATTCTTGCCTTGCTGTACTTCTCAACCTGCTCATAAAGTTTCACAATTTCGGATAGCTGCCTTGCTGTGGCATTCCCGTCAGGCTTGTAGAATGAGTGATTCAACAGCTTGTTCCGAATTGGTTTGTGATTGTCCGAAGCGAGATTGTTCCTGACAGCAGGAAAGATGTCTTCCTCTTTGTAAAGAACATCCCCCGCCTGCCAGGCGTAGGTGTTGGATAACCCGTCAGTGGATGGCTTGTAGTGATCAGGTGCAGGGTTCGCAAACAGGATCGGCCTGTTGGTATGAAACCATTCGTAACACACAGCAGAGATGTCTGAGATCATCAGATCAGCCTGGTTCATGTACTGAGTTATATCGGAATCCAGAATCACTTTTACAGTGTCTTCCGCCCCAAGATCAGCAATACACCGCTCGATACTCTTGTAAATATCTTTGTGAATATCATATATTCTAGAATGATACTTTATAATCAGATTATAATGCGGGGCCACTGCGCGAATGATCCTTTCCCCCCATAACGGCAGCGAACTCTCTCCATGAGAAGAGAATTTCAGCCGGGAGGTGGAACCTTCGGTGATCCATGTAGGTGCGTAAAGAATTACTGGTTTCCCATTGTTGAACAAAGGAGAAGCCGTAATTGATCCATTTACGAGCTTATCGAATTTGGGATACCCTACGATCTTGAACCGCTCCGGATGCTTGAGTTTGTATGAACCAAGTATTTTATCCATATGCTTCTGACCAGGCAGAAGCAGAAGATCATAAAGAAGAATACGCTTGTGCTTTAGCAGATAGTGTTTATCAGATGCCCCGTGAAACACCTGTACAGAATGCCCCCAGAAGATCATCTGAAAACCAGTGTATACAACAAGCTTTATGTCCAGCCTGTTCATGTGCTTCTTTGCTTCTGTAGAATTCTTAACCAGCAAAAGATCACCGGTAAGATATGGGAATTTTTCCCTGAGGTAATTGTAAATAGCGGGGTTCTTTGTAAGAATAATACCACCGAGGTTGTCGTAGATCGGGCGAATATGCGCAAAATGCTGAATGTCGGTCCGAAGCCAGTATGCTATTTTGTAACTACCTGACATGTATGTAATTACTCCTTTGTCTTCAAAATGGAATCAATGGTATCTTTTACCCTTCTGGAGGCGTTGCCATCCAGGCCGGTAAAGAAATACTCTCTGTATTCCCCGAGTTTGATCTTCATTTCTTCTGTTGGTGCAAGAGCCAGTTCTACCGCTTCAATCAGTTCTTCAGGGCTGGAGATATGCGGGAAAGCCTCCTTCAGCCATTCAGCCGGATCAATGGAAAGTATCGGCATCCCGTCAGAGTGTCTTAGATCCGAGTCTGGAAGTTGATAGATAATACCGTGCCTACCCAGAGCCAGGAATTCGTTAAGCACACTGGATGTATCGCTTATCAGTGTATCGGCAATGGAGAGATAGGGGTAAACATCGTACTCACTGGCCGGTACCAGAAAAAGCTCTCTGTGTTTTTTCGCCATTTCCTGGTAAAGCCTGTGCTGGGAATGAGGTGCATACTTCCCCCCCCATGAATACGGATGAAGCTTCACAACCAGATTGTATCTTGAAAGAAGTTCAAGAATGCCTTCACCAATATGATCAATGCAGCTTGGTTTGTATGACGGCGCGAACAGAACAGTCTGCTTATCTGGATCAAGTCCCAGTTTGTTAATAAAAGCCTGGTTATCGTAGTGTCCCTTCTGAAAGAAAGGATCAAGCTTAGGCAATCCTGTAATATGAAAATCAGCAACCCCGGACTGGCCAATGCTCTTAATGTAATCAAACCAGTATTGCCCCTCAAGGAAAACATGGTAGCGAGTACTTTTCTGCCTAACTATGTTTCTGATCCTCAATGTTTTGATCCCCACACCATGATCAAGGTGAAACTTGAGCACATCGCCGTATTTCCCCGGATTTTTGAGTGCATCTCCGCATACGATCGCATCAAATCCCTTTGTTCTGTCTGTTATCTGGAAACCTCTGCTCGTGAGATCATCTTCAATTCTAGATCTGTTTGAAACAAGAAAAATACCCAGGAAACGATGCTGATCCTTTCCTACCCTGATCCACAGGTCATATTCAGGATCCTCTGCCATGATCCTGTAGAGAGGATACAGAGAATTGAAGTAATATTCTTTTTTCAGATCAAAGAGAATTTTCCTCATTGTTTCAGTTCGCTGGCTATGCTGTTCACAAAATCCTTCGCTCTCTGTACAGATCCTCCGTCGTTAAAATAAAAACAGTTGTTTAGCATTTCAGCATATTTACAGCTGCCTGATCCGTCTGACAGGTTCCTGTTCACCACATCCAGAATTCTCTCGGACCCGTTAAAAGAATCAGCAATTGTCATTATGTTCATCCGGTGGGGCATACTGTGCAGATCGCTGAAATCGGTATTGGCTACAATGATGGGCTTCCCTGTTATCAGGTATTCGTAAAGAACTGATGATGTGTCACTTATAAGAATATCCGAGATCAGGAAATCGTGCATCGTATCACTTTTTGTGATCCTGTTGGAGTTGGAGAAATACACCCTCTTTATTCCGTTAATTTTTGCCCAGAGCTTGAGTGCAGGCACTTTGTGAGAATCAAAATGGTGCGGCCGTATGATCAAATTGTGCTCGGCGGTAATCTCTTTGCAGAACAGCTTTGCATACCTGCCGAGTGTTCCATTCCCATCCTGCCATGTAGGAGCATACAGCACTGTCTTTCTTCCGCGATCCCTTTTGGGAATACCTATTCTGTCCATTAGAACTTCTCTTGAGGTTCCGCCGTTAATGTAATCATCAAATCTGAGATTGCCTATCTTTATCAGGCTTTCTTCCGGGAAATGAAGACCGCTGTCTGCAAATTTTGCCATGTGTTTGGGGCCGGATACAAAGAGATACTGAAAACTTTCAAGGGTGTGGGCTTTCTCTCCATATTTTTTGTCTCCGGTGCCGTGACCGATGAAAACACTTCGAGATATCTCCGGATCGTTGTGAATCCTGGCATTTGATTGAGATAGAATAATTCCGCTTAGATCAGAAATATATCTTAGTTTCCTTCTTCTTACAGTGGGGGTATCTGGCAATAATCCATCTGAAGATGTCGTACTTCCTCTGAGATACCGTTTGAATTTTAGAAGAGTCTTATACTTTCTTACGATGAAAGATCCGCCGATCTCGTTGTAGAGAGGCCACGCATACGACAGCTGGTAAATCTGATTTGCAAAGTAGTAGATGTTCATCAGAGTTAAACATCTCCTGGATCACCAATGATCTTTTCGATCAAAGCGGTAAATAAAAGCATTTCCGGTGTGTCCAGATCTATCCATCTCAAATCACTTATGTCAACACCGATCATCCTGCCTTCGGAGGCAAGAGTATTGCAGGTATCCGAAAGAGAATCTCTGCCGTTGTCTATGTTTCTTTCAAGCTCTGAGAAAAAGCTGTAGTTAAATTTGAACATGCCGCAATCAACAGCCTGGAATTCGCTGAATGCTTTATCAAGCCCGGTAATTTCAAATTTGCTTCCATCTACTCCGCTGCATTTTACCTTCATACCATCATCTATATCGGGAATCTCGGCAACTTTAAAATCAAGGGCAAGTAGTGCCTGGTTGGAGTCAATATCAGTATCAAGTACTAATTTGAGCATCTCAGGCTGGAAGATGTGATCACTCATCAGAAGAATAAATTCCTCATCGCGGCTGATCCATTTTTCTGCTGCAAGCACAGATACTCCGTTAGAGAGCTTCCAGGAAGGGTTGTAGTTGAAGACTATCTTAAGATCATCCCTTGCATTCTTCTTTATGTAATCTTCCAGAGCAACCGCATTGAACCCGGTTACTATCACTACATCTTTAATACCCGAGTCAGCTATTCCACTAAGAATAATGTCAATTATTCTTCTGCCGCCAACGTCAATAAGAGTCTTTGGTACCCCAAGATGTTTTGACTCCAGCCGTGAACCACAGCCAGCTGCAATAATTACTGCTTTCATTACTCAGCCCCGCATAACTACATGATTTATAATATGTTACAAACATTCCAACATCTGTTATCAAGCCGAATCATAATCGTTTACAACCACTTATGCAAGAAAGTAAGAACACAGATACCGGCTGGCCTGCTTACTGAAACTCGTAATAATACAAACCACGACCTGCTCTGAAAATTATGCTGTTACCAGGATCTACCGGCAGAACTTTTCCTGAAATTGAAAGGTACCCCGCCAGTTCGGTTAACTCTGCGGTTTCCTCTTCTTCAAAGGTTGACCAGCTCACTGTTCCCCTGCTGAAGGTTTCCCCTTCATCCCTGGTAAATATGTAATTGCCTTCAGACGATCTGCAGAGAACAATGAAAGGAGCTTCCCGATTCACAAAAACCGTACCGTCCAAAAACCTGATGACCTGAAGTGAGTCAAGCATTGCCAGCCCTGCATCAGGTTCAACCCACTGCTCTACAACAGGTGAAATGAGTGTGCTGTCTTCAAAAACAACCGAGAAAGTTGCCATATCAGCAATTTTGCTAAAGGGCTCGTTACCGGCGGTAATCAGATCAGACCACGGATTGCCGATGAAAAAGTCACCAATAAGTCCATTTGCACTGAATCTTGCATTTTCTTCCAGATCGATCACATCGAACCGGCGGAGCGAACTGCTCTCATCCCCCAGATAATGAGCAAAGAATGCCTCTGAATTTGGCAGGCAGGGAAGAAACCCTGCTCCATACAGCAGTCTTGAATCCTGAGTAAAATCAAAAGAAAGAACATTACCTGAATCCGCTGTTACTCCCACTGCCTGTGCCCCGCCGCCACTGGAGTTGCACACAACAATGACAATTGGCTGTGGCATGGAAAGACCTCTGTTCACAACACTGTCCGGGACAGAGACTTCCACAGCAATACATACCCAATTTCCGTCCGGGCTGCTCTTCAATAACCTGATTGTTTCCGGCCCTGCCCAGCCATGATCAGCAGCTGTCCAATCCACTGTAAAAGTACTTGTGTTGAAAGGGTCTTGAATGTTCACAGAGCTGAGAGATCCCGCGGTGTTCACAAAAATCACTTTCCCGCCGGAAACCAGTACAAATTCTCCGAAACTCGTTGATAGTGAGTCTGTTAGCATTACTGGCTGTGCATGTGCCACAAAGACCGCAAGAATTACAGATAAGAATAGAAAAGCAGGGGGTCTTGCAAAGGTTCCTTCCATTTAATCGTCCTCCTTACTGAAACAGATCATCACCGAAGACACTCTGATAGTATAGTGCTGTCTCATGATGCAGGCAATATCTGAACTGCAAGGGAAAGATTATTCCACAGGCAAAAGAACCTGTCTGTAACTGGCTCCACTCTCCTGAAGGTATTCATACTCTATGAATGAAGGTTCATTGAACTCCGGTTCTCCGAAGTATTCACTGAATTCCTGGTTGGTGGTGATCCCGAACTCCTCTGATGTTCTCTCATACCACTGAGAGTAGGTTTCCACCTGGGTGCTGGCATCCATAACAGTGGGACACATGATGTTATCACCAGCTTCCCACACATAGGTAAGCACATTCACAATGGTTACCTCAACAGGATCGCCAATGTGCTGAAAAAGGAAAACCCCCAGACCCGGATTCCTTGCTGTGGGAGCCCAGACAGTGAAAAGATCTCCATTATCGTGGGTGAATGCAGCGTGATAGTAATCCCCAAGGCTGTAACCCATGAAACAGGCGGTAACTACAACGGAATCATCAGGACTCTGCTGTATCTCATAGAGAAATTCCTGCTCTACAGCAGGGCTTGAAAGCAGAGCAAAAACCGCTAGAAAATACATGTTCCCCCCTGGGCAATATCACACTTTGCAGACAATACAGGTTCAGCTGTAACTCTGTTAATTTAGCACAATCAATAGCCATGCAGTAAGGTTCTAACATGCAGTTCGCTGCAAAGGGTGATTAGTTTTTTATCCCTTGTGAGTAAAACACCATTACTTCTCCTGGCGCATACCAGATAAAGCAAATCATAAACTGAATGATCATTGAGAATTGCTTCCTGTAAAGCTTCTTTCCACAAATCAGCAACAGGTACAAACTTGTCTATAATAAGAATTCCTGTTTCTGCAAGATCTGAAGACTGCTCTTGAGAATAATCAGCCATCTTATGATACTTCCATGCGACATTAGAAATTTCCGAGATGTATATCTCCGGAGCGATTACGACATCTGCCTTCCCAATTACCTCAGAGAATTCTATGTACGTATCTTTGCGAAGAACAACATCAATAGCAGCAGAAACATCTAGAACAACTATCATCTGTCTCTATCTTCTCTTACAAGAGAGACAGAATCAATAACACCGGAGTCAGGAAATGTCTTCACTGCGATTTTATCCAGTAAAGCTTTTCTTCTCAACCGGTTGTTGGCATGCAATCCAAGTGCCTCTCTTAAAAGTGTAATTGCCTGCTGGGTAATACTGCGACTTTCTTTATCCGCAAGCATAACCAGGCTGACATAAACATCTTCCGGCAAATCTCTCACTTGAAGTGTTGGCATAGGCGACCTCCTGCATGCAATATTACATCGTTAAGCATGCGTGTCAATCATAAGTATACTCTGATCACCTCTGTATCTTTACCTGCACAGGGGGATTTCCGGTCCTGATTCCCTTTTTTCAATTTTGTTTGCGGCTACCCTGAGTGCAGCCCTGACGCCCTCTTCTGTTACCGGATGGTAGAAATTCAGCTCCAGCATTTCAAAGACCGTAAGCCCTCTCTGAATAGCCCAGGAAATTGAGTGAGCAATATGTTCACCATCGGGAATGGCCATTTCAGCCCCAATAAGCTTACCTGTGCTCTTTTCAGCATACAACCGGAGAAGCCCGTGGTTCTGCAGGGCGGTCATTGCTCTGGCCTGCCCCGAGTAGTCCATGGCGCCGATCACTGTGTTCTCCAAATCGAGATCCCTGAATTTTGTACCTACAGAAGCGATGTTCGGATGTGTGAATACAATACCTATGAATGTTCTCCGGCAGTAGCTCTGTATGCTGTCTTTTATGCTGTTAACCCCTGCTATATGACCATCATCTGCAGCTTCAGCAAGAAGAGGAATTCTTGTGTTTACATCACCTGCGATGAATACCGGCAAGTCGCCAACCTGCATGGTATGCTTATTGAACTCAGGTATTCCCAGCCCGTTGAGTGGAACACCGAGATTCTCCATGTGAAGGCCTGCTGTATTCGGTTTTCTTCCAACAGAAACAAGCACTTTATCCACAGAGATATCAATATCCTCTGATCGAACTCTGATTCTGTCAGAACCATCCTCTTCAAGTGTAACTCTGCTCTCAAGATGAATCGGAAACTCCTTAGTAAGCAGTTCTATTGCAGATGCAGCTACTTCAGGGTCGCTGATACCGCCAATGGTCTTCAGTGCATCAAAACCGGTAACTTCAACACCAAGGCGGCTGAAAGCCTGTGCCATTTCCAGACCGATGGCCCCAAGACCCACTACAGCCATACTTTTTGGCAGATCTTCCATTTCAAAAAGCTCTGCGTTGGTAACGATACGGTCACCGAAGTTTTTCCATGGCTCTGGCATTATCGGGGTTGAACCAGTTGCGATTATCATGGCTCTGGTTCGTATCTGCTCTCCATTAACTTCCAAAAGATCAGGGGCGAGACTTTTTGCTCTGCCCGATATATTCTTGTCCCCTAGATTGTTCGTAGCCCTCTTAACGCTGGAAACAAACATATCTCTCAGGCCTCTTGCTCTTTTAAGTACGGCTTTTCCATCAACTTCAATCGTGCCATTCAGCTTGAAACCCATCTCTTCATAAAGGTGTCTTTTGTGGTAGATATCCGCAGCTTCTATAAGCATTTTTGAAGGCATACAGCCTATCCTGGCGCAGGTTGTA
>JAGLQD010000225.1 GCA_023136985.1 Candidatus Sabulitectum sp.
ACTTCTGGGACGGCTGTTCGTCTTCGGGAAATCAACTTTCTTCAGGAACATACTTTGCCGTGCTTGATGATGGGGAGGTGCGATCAATCCTTAAGGTAGTCAAACTCGAGTAACTGATTGTTTCTTCGCAATCCTCTCAGCTCCCGCTTAGTAACCACTCTATTCTCCCAGTTGTCTCCCAGAGCAAGAACCCTTTCCTTCTCCTCTTTGGGTAGCTTCAACAGACACAGCCACTGGGTCACTCTGTCGGATGTGACTTCATGCCTTCCAGCAAGCTGCTTCCTTGTGATGTTGTCACGAAGCATCTCATCTTGAAGCTCTTTCCCATAGATGATAGGGTTGCGATATACCTTTGCATTATGATTTACATCCGGTAAGTCTGGGCGTGAACCAGCTACAGTGAATATTGCGCATTTTCTTGTTCGAGTGAGCCGAAGTCCAGCGTGCCAGATAAAAGGGCTCTAGGCTCTACACCATTAGCGGGAGCAGTCCCAATCCATCTGAGCACACAGGCTCTAGGCTCTACACCGTTAGGCTACGGGGCCAGATTCCTTTGGTCAGGCAGTGTTTATGATCAACTTGCAATTCACAGGCATTGAGCTTATTGTCTACTAGAGGCTGTATTTTGTGGAGGTTTTATGAAAGCAATAACCGTCTTTATGATTATCTTTGTTTATTCCTTTGCTCACGCTCAGTTCGTTGAGACTTCATTCAACGCTCCATGCGGAAATATCTCTGGTCTGGCGTATGCTGTTTATTCTGGTCATGTCATGGTGCTTGATTCACTGGCGAATCGTGTTTACCTCATAGACGATTGGACGGGAACTGTATTCAGTATAATCGATTTACCGGTTTGTTCGTCACCACCGGTTGGGCTGGCCTCCATGGATTCTCTTATCTACTTCAGTGAAAGTGGAACGGCACTTGTGCATGCAGTAAATTTTGCAGGCAATCCAGTAGCAGTTTATGATTTCTCTGACAGCGGTCCTGTTTCAATCTCAGGTTTAGGTGCGTATGAATACGGCAGCTATGGCTACTTGTATATAATGGATAAATCTGACCGTTCGGTTTACAGACAGCATATACCCATTGGCTCTTACCCAACTGAAAAACTATTTACAATTGAGGAGGATCTGGAGGTCAGGGACATCGGATGTGACTTGTTCGCGGGTGTTCCAATTGCCTGTTCAGAGGTTGTGGATCCAGTCAGGCTTTACTATTCAGGGTCCTCGTACTGTCAGGTTAACAGCGAGGAATGCACCGATGTGTACGGCGTTGCATCAGTCATGGGGATAAACAGAATATTCTTTAATTGCGGTGTGTCAGGGAAGATTTACAGGTACTGTCCCGATATGGGTGGAACTGAAGATACTCAGAACTCTTCTGTAAGTTCACTTTCAGTGGGAGTCTGCCCGAATCCAGTTTCCAGAAGAGAGTCTGTGCAGGTTAGTGTTTGCAGCCCCAGTTCCGGTACACTTAGCATATATTCTATAGACGGCCGGATTCTTGAACGGAGGGTATTCTCTCGCGGCAACAGCAACCTGAACATCAGCCTTCCCTTTACCGGGATATTTTACCTTGTTGCTGATAATGACAAGTCTACGAGCTATGCTAGAATAATATGTATCAACTAACAACCCAGGTAGCCTGCAGTCAATTATTTTCACGAGTTCCAAAAGTATCCACTACATCGTATCATCTCTTGACAAACGCTTTTTTTATTTGCAGATAGTAACAATACGTGCTGTAGCAAGTTATCTATTGCCTACGCAAATGGAAGGGTGTGGATTCTTGGGTATTCGTGGTGTGGAAGGAAAATCTCTTGAGTTGTATCTTAGGGAAATAGGCTTGAAAGAGTCCCTGACCTCTGAAGAAGAAACTGGTCTGGCTCAAAGGATCAGAAATCATGATCAAGAGGCACAGGAGATCCTGGTTGAAGCAAACCTCAGATTTGTTGTAAGCATAGCCAAGCAGTATGCAAATCAGGGTGTAGCTCTTGAAGATCTCATAAGTGAAGGCAATGTCGGACTTATTCGTGCAGCCAAGGGTTTTGATGAAAAGCGGGGTTGCCGATTTATAACATATGCAGTCTGGTGGATCAGACAGGCAATTCTTCAAACCCTTGCAGAAAACTCCAGGATCGTCAGATTGCCTCTTAACAGAGTTAATGAACTGTATCGAATGGGTAGAGCGTCAAGAGAACTGGGGCACAATCTCGGCCGTGCACCGTCAACAGACGAGATAGCCGGCCAGCTTGATGTTACCCGTAAAAGCATTGAAGGAATGCTTTCAATTCACAGTACGCATCTCTCTTTGGACAGGCCTGTTTATGACGGAAGTGACAAGACTTTCCAGGACATGATGCCGTCGCAAGGCGGTGAATCTCCAGAAGATGCTGTTGTTGAAGAGTCTCTGAAAAGCAGTGTAATGGAAATACTTGAAACTCTGGATATTCGCGAGAAAACTATCATCAGCCTTTTCTTCGGTTTAAGTACGAACAGAAGACACACTCTGGCAGAGATAGGCAGAACAATGGGGATAAGCCGCGAGAGGGTAAGACAACTGAAAAACAGAGCTATAGATAAACTTCAGAAATGCTGTAATTCAGAAAATATTCTAGCACTCATCGACTGATCAAGTGGAGTAACATCTGCTCTTAGGGCCAGAGCCCCTGTGTTCTTCCACCCTTTCAGGAGTGATACCCTTCTCCTTCACCGCTGACAAGAAAGACCTGCCATCTTCAACTTTAACAGAAATACACATTCCGCAGTCTGTGGAAACATTCCTGGGAATAGGAACCATCCGGCAGGCAATACCACCCTTTCTGGCAGCTCTTTCCGCAGTTAGAACATGGGTCATTGACTGGAAGATCATATACAGATAATCACTCACTGTATTCCCTGACAGCTTTCAATGTAATTTCGATCTCCTGAACAGTGGTAAACAATCCCGGGCTGAGCCTTACAGTACCACCGGGGAATGTTCCAATTGTTCTGTGTGCTGCGGCGGCACAATGAAACCCGTGCCTGCAACAGATATTATATTTTCTGGAAAGATAGTCAGTGATGGAAGCTGTACAGGAATCTGCAAGGGTGAATGAAACAACAGCAGTCCAGAGTTTGTCAGAAGAAGGTCTGTAAACTAAAGCGCCTTCAATATCTTCAATACCCCTGGCCAGCATACCTGCGATCTTCATCTTTCTTCTGTATATCTCCTCGAGCCCCAGAGAATTCAAATACTCTATACCTGCAAGAAGCCCAGCAAGCCCAGGGCCATTCATTGTTCCTGCCTCAAAACGGTCAGGGAGAAAGTCAGGTTGTCTGCTCTCCTCGGATAAACTGCCTGTTCCACCCTGAACAAATGTCTTTATACAACTCGGATCAAACTGATCCGCAAATACTATGCCACCGGTTCCTGGTACTCCCAGGAGACCCTTGTGCCCTGTAAATGCAATTATGTCTGCTCCCTGGGAAAAATTCACAGGTACGATCCCTGCGCTCTGGGCTGCGTCAAGCAGGAAAACTGTTCCGCTGGAACGACATATTTCTGAAATGGCTTTTACATTCTGAACAGTCCCGGTAACATTTGATCCATGGTTGATTACAGCTAGTTTCGCCCCTTCTATGTTTTTCCTGAATGCATCGAGATCAAGATGTCCATGACCGTCACAAGGTGAGTAAACCACTTCCACACCCTTCTCAGAAAGGTCTGTAAGAGGCCTGGTAACAGCATTGTGCTCCATTGCGGATGACACGACCTTATCTCCACTGCTAAGCATTCCGTGAAGAACCGTGTTTATGGCCCATGTTACATTGTGGGAAAATATTACATTAAGAGGATTGCCACTTCCAAAAAATGACGCCACTGCCTCGCGGCAGTCAAGCACAACACCAAGAGCTTCAAGAGCTGAAGTACAATTCCCTCTGGCAGGGCTGGCCCCGATATCTGTTATGTAGCTGGAAACAGCTTCAACTACAGAATCCGGCTTCGGCCATGAAGTGGAAGCATTGTCAAGATATACCAAGGCTACCTCCTTTGCTGACCTTGCGAATATAGATGATTAGAAAAGAAGGGCGATGGCCAGGACAGCAGATTCTCAGTAATTCTTCTCTCTGTATTCAACAAGTGCTTCTGCCAGATAGTGATACTGCTCAATACTGTTGTACTGCTGTGCAGATATTCGAACCATCCTTCGGGCACCATTACATAAATCAGTTATGGGAACAACAATTCCCTTCTCGTTTTTCAGCCACTGCTGAAGAGGATCAGTGAAGTGAGTAAGAGCAAATGCAGAGGAATTGAACCCCTCAAGCGGGATTGCCGCCATTGCACCCACCATGGAATCAGGACAAGGCTGTTCCTCTTCTAAAGCAGTACAGAGAATTTGTCTTGCCTGCAAAGATTTTTCCCGGTTGCTTCGCATTATTCCAGGCCAGCCGCTGCTGTTAAGATCCCCCATGAATTTCAAAGATTCTGGAACACAAAGAGCCGGTGTGGGATCAGGAGTGCCGTTCCATCTGAAATACATCTGGAAATCTGAAAGATCAGTCTCCAGATCTCCAGGAAGATGACTGATCACAAGAGGAAGAAAACCATCCTGAAAATCCGGATGTACATACAGAGCGGCAGAAGACCTGGGACTGCACAACCATTTATGACAATTACCTACATATGCAAAACAACCAAGCTCCTTGAGATTCAACGGTACCTGCCCAGGCCCGTGGGCGCCATCAACAATGGTCTTTACACCATTACCGGACAAGGTGTCAATGATCATTTTCAGCGGCATGATCATGCCTGTTGAACTGACAATATGGTCGATCAGGGCATATTTTGTAGAGTCCGACACTGCCTCCGCAAAAGCATCAATGATCTCTTCCGGGGATTCCACAGGAAACGGCAGATGTATCAACCTAACTGCAGCACCCCTTCGGCGTGCGATCACTTCAAGAGAATTCGCAGAAGAAAAATACTCCTGATCTGTAACGAGTATCTCATCTCCGGGGTCTAAGGGAAGATTGCTAAGAATTGTGTTAATACCTGTGGTGGAGTTTTCAACAAAAACCACTGATCCCGGCTGGGCTCCCATGAACTCTGTTACTCTTTTTATTGAAAAAGCCAGGAGTGGCTGATACTCGTTCAGCATAAATTCCATGGGATCGGATTCAATCCACCGGAGAAGGTCTTCTCTCTTCTGTTGAACATGCAACGGACAGGCCCCGAAAGAACCGTGATTAAGAAATACGATATCTTCTTTTAAAGCCCAGTGAACGGCAAGCTCATTATGAGCCGGACGGCTGTGCTGCTCTCTGCTCAAAGGTTCAGGAGTAAACACAGCTTACAGTTGTTTCTCCGAGAATATGCCCCTCCATGGCCGACCCAAGTGCTAATGCAGAAACATCATCATCAGAGATATCCAGAACGCAGTCTAGAGCAAAAAGCATAAAAGTCAGAGATAGATCGGGCTGTTTCTCAGCCGGACCCGTCCAGCCGGTACAAAGAAGATCATTCACACCCTGGCACATACCACCGGGAAGAATACTTTCAGATGGAAGCCGCCCATAAATGGTTTTTATGGTATTTGGGATGTTCCACAATACCCACAGCACCTCTCCTTTGGAAGAGGAGCAGATAAGAGCAAGACTCATGGTTCCCTCCGGCTCCTCTGCCCATCCAAACGGTGGAGAAGCATTGAGTCCCAAAGAAGAATACCAGCCTGGAAGATACCCACCGTCTTTGAAAGCACTACTGCAA
>JAGLQD010000226.1 GCA_023136985.1 Candidatus Sabulitectum sp.
CAGCCAGGCAAGGTTTTCTGCAAAGTCTTTTGGGAACTTCTCGGGATTCTCAAGGGCGGAGGCGGCGTAACCCATTGTCTCACGCGCAATCTTCAGCAGTGCTCTGTAAAGTTTCTGCCGCTTTTTCTTCCCGCGACATGAACGAATCTCGTTCAGTCTTCTCTTCGCAGCCTTGCTGCGATTGCTGAACTTTCTGTATCCGGCTCCCTTCAAAGTCCTCACCGTTACCCGGATCAGATCGTAGAGCAAACTTGAATCAGACGGTTCATGGATGTTGGCCTCAACAACGGTACAGTCGGTTCTCACCTCTTTCCCTGAATCAAGCTTTACTGCTTCATCGGTTCCAATGACAATTGTATTTACCGTTTCCAGAACTTCAGCCGATATCTTTTTCAACAGAGCGGCCAGTGAGGATCTTGATGGTATCTTGTCGGCAATACCGAAGAAACAGAATGCTCTGTAAGTCATGTTTTCGTTGAGATGAAAAACGAGATCGTCATAGGTGAATTCTTCCAATGATCTGAGAATTGAAATTCTCATTACCTGTTCCGCTGTGATTCCTCTTGCGCCTGTGTTTATCTTTCCCTGTGTGAGAGCTTGTTGTATTCCATCTACAAGCTTAGGATTGTCGGAGAGGAAACTGCTGATTTTCATGAGGAGCTTTGTCCGGTAGTTATCGGATAGCTGGTAAGTCAGTGGTAATTGAGAAAGAGTTTTTTGGCGCATTTTTGTGCTTTTCCTTTTCGTCGAAATTGTCTATGTTATTGTCTGGCAACAAAATATAACAATTTCACGACTTGTTGTCAAGTCGAAAATGCGCCTCTTTAATGATCTATATGGTTACTCTACACTACGATATGAGTTTCTGGATGGGAACTAATTAGTGGTTTTGGTACATCGAAAAAGCATACCAATACGAGAAATAAAAAGCCTCAAAGGCGGTATGGATAATTAATAATAGAAGTTATGTCAATGCTTGATGAATGCTGCTGAATTCAACAATATAATAAGCTATATATTGGAAATATAAAGCCCCATGAACTAATCACGGGGCTTTAATTTGGCGCCTCGAGGAGGACTTGAACCTCCGACCTAGTGGTTAACAGCCACCCGCTCTGCCAACTGAGCTATCGAGGCACTGCGCCGAGCGGTAATATCGGAATCTGAATCCGATTTGTCAATAGAAAACCCGGAGACTTTGCTCCGGGTTTTCGTCTCGTAATTTAACTGTCTATATCTTTACCAGTTCAAGGGTAGCAGATGATCCCTGATCGTCTCTGATCACGAACACATATGTGCCTGCAGGAGCAGAAGAATTCCATGTCCAGGATTCCTGGAAGTTGTCACTTTCCACCTGGCGTCCGTGCAAGTCAAAGATTGCAATGGAGGCATTTACTCCCGGTGCCTGGATTGTAACTGCACCGCTGAATGGATTTGCCGATGGAACCACACTAAGACCCTGTATACCGCTACCGTTATCTTCAATGCCCTCGGTGAGATCGATCTTGTAGAGCTTGTCGTTGTCTATGTCACTGACCCAGAGGCATCCATCAGGATCAAGAGCCATACCTCTTGCATTGGTTATCATGTCTACACCGATGTAATCCACCATTGTATTGTCGGTGTCGTAACACTTGATAGTAAGGCTTGTATTTTCAGAAGCCACCCAGACAAGACTGTCTGCTGCATTCATGGCAATATCACAGGTAGTACTGAACCCAAGGTAATAGGAGAAGTCTTTTCTTATGGTCAAGTTGGGAAGATTATAGTAGTAGCACCTGTTCTGGTTTCTGGAGCTGAGGAAAACATTGTTACCAGCTACGCTTAGTCCCGTCACCGACGAGACAGGGTTTCCTCAACCACCGCACATATCCACCACACCCATGTAGGTGCCGGTGGGGGAATACTTGTAAACATAGCCAGTAGTCTGGTACTGACCTCCGCATAGAACCATGTTTAGTGTCTCCGAGTAGGCGAGACCTGTAGGAACAATTGTTGTTACATGATTGAAATAGAAACTGCTGAGTATCTCGCCAGTTTCAGGGTCAAGCTCAAATACGGAATCAGTTACAGCATCCAGAGCCCAAAGCGAACCGTCACCCCATGCAAGACCAGATATGTTAGTATCTGGAGCATCCAGGGTTCTTACGATAGCTTTGGCAGATGCGATTGCCGCTAATACAAGCAGTACAACCATTACTCTGCGCATAGCGCACCTCCTTTAAAAGATTACAAACCACAACAATACTTATCATAGCATGTTTCCTGAAACTTTGCAAACGTATCTGCTGTTTCAAAAAACTATAGATTGTTGATAATCAGTGTTATAGGCCAGTTTTTTCCTGTGCAGAAGAGGGTTCCATCTGTATTGACGGCAATTCCGTTAAGAACTCCTCCGGATGTTGGGACTACACTGTTCAAATTGATAAACCTTTCAACATTGCCGTTGCCCGGATTTATGAAAAGTATTCTGCTGGTACGCCACTGGTTGGCCAGTATAAGGTCATCTACATACTCAAGTTCATTAAGGAAGAACTGAGGCTGTCCGTTAAGGGTCACGGATAACGAATCGAATACAGAGAAATCAACCGGATCTCTGAATCTGAGAATTGCGGAACCATCACTCTGAACCAGGAATTCACCTGTACTGCATATCCCCCAGCCCTCGGTGTTCAGGTAGAATTCATCCTCGATCTCCATGGTCCACGGATTAATAAGAAATGCTGTATTCTCTCTCCAGGTAAGAAGACACACTGTGGAATCATCAAGAAAAGTAAATCCCTCTGCAAAAAAAGAATCCGGAAGTCGCAGCAAGTCCAGAATCTCACCTGTTTCAATATCTATCTGTTCAAGAAATTCCGGAATATCAATAGATGGTCTTATAGAAAGTGTAAGCTTATTTGATTCAATATAACTTGATTCATAACCCATCTGAAATT
>JAGLQD010000227.1 GCA_023136985.1 Candidatus Sabulitectum sp.
TCCGGTAATGTCACTGGTGTAAGACTTGCTGTAAGAAGAAGGGAACAATCCCGCAGTGGCCCCGGACATCCCGGCGGGGGTATGGGCGGAGGTCGTGGAGGCGGTGGCGAAAGACCTGGTGGAGGCGGACGACCGTTCTAAACCTGTGTCAGAAGCAGACAGGTCTATTCAGCTGACTCAAGATCTTTCAGCTGACACATCATAAGTTCTCCGGTTTTCTCGTGGCGGAGATGAAGTCCGTTTCCGCCACACCAGCGCCAGGAACTGCATTCAGCGCACAGGCCCGTCTTTGCCCAGCTTCGGTCCCGCATGACATCAAATCTGTTCTCCCAGCACTCCAGAAAATCATCTTTGTAGATATTCCCCTGAATGAAGTCTTCACGAAGGCTTGGGCAAGCAGATATTGAACCGTCAATAAGGACTGATCCAATATTGATTCCAGCTTTACAGAACATGAAATCGTCTCTAACTTCCCTCTCGTATTTGCCAAGAAAACCATCGCAACTGTAGTTTACTCTTATCTCACCTGAATCACGAACCGATTTCATGAACTCAAGAGCTTCGCGCAACTGAGTTCCGCTCAGGGAAAGTTCCGGGTCCGAGTCTCCCCTTCCTCTGGGAAATATGCTTACAAATCTCCAGTTTTTCACCCCGATTTTAACAAGAAACTCTTTCATCTCGGGAAGCTGATGCAGGTTGCGCTGTGTCAGGCAGGTCATAACATCGAATATGGGGATCGAACTATTTGCTAAACTGGAAATAGCTCCGACTGCTCGTTTGAATGAACCCTTTTTCTTCCTAAGCCAGTCGTGAGAATCCTCCATTCCGTCTAAACTAACAGTCATAGTTACCATACCGGAACCAAGCAAAGAGTTTAATCTTGCAGCGGACAGATCCCAACCATTACTTACAATTCCCCAGGGGAATCCCCAGCTGGCAATCTGATGACCAACCTTTTCCAGATCACGTCTTAAAATCGGCTCTCCCCCGGTAATCGCAATTGTAATTTTACCCGGGTCCATCTTCTTTCGAATACTATCCAGCACACAAAGAAAATCCTCCGCAGGCATGTCAGCAACAGACGAGGATGAGAAACAATCACTGCCGCAGTGACCACAGTTCAGATTACAACGCAAGGTGCATTCCCAGAACAGATACCTCAGCTCGTGAATACTTGTCTGCATCTTTTTGTGGTGGCGAAACAGCTCCAGTTGTGCACGCTTTTTTAGACTGGGATTAAGATCTTTCAAAGCTACTCGTCATCTTCCTGCAGGTAGAGATCGATGTCATAGTATTCATCTTCTTCAACATAAAGAAGAGTATCCTTTGAAGCAAAAGACCCATTCTCGACACCATCAATATCTGTAGCAGTCAGTAGAATAGAATCAGGTAAAGTGATCTCATAAGTGTGGATTTCCAAAGCGTAAAAACCTGAATCATCCGAAGTGGTTTCTGCATACTCTACCGCTGAGTCCGGATTAGACAACTTGATTTGTATTCCAGCAATACTGCTGGAATCTCCGGAGGAATATGTTTTTCCGTAAATGGTAACGCCCTGCACTCCGTAAGGGGCTATAATTTCTCTACTATTTTCACAACTTGAAAGCACACCGAAAAGAGTAAGTACTGATGCAAAAAGCTTTGCCATTAACTTTAGAAACATCAATCTGCTTTTTCTTACCGCTTCAGCCATTAGCCAGATCCTATTCTTTGTCGAGGAGAAAATCTATTTGAAACTCCTGATACTCTTCATCACTGTCCGGGAAGATCAGTGTATCCTTCGGGGCGAAAGAACCATTTGCCTCTCCATCAACATCTGTGGCACTTACCAGAACAGTATCGGGCCATGGGGGCGAATCTTGTTCCAGATACAAATAGTACTTCCCGTCTGGATTAGACTGTGTGGTTCCGTAAACTGAAGACAAGTCTGGATTAGACAACTGAACCTGTACTCCGTTAACAGAGCTGCTATCTTCAAATGCAAGTACCTGCCCCTGAAAATAAACCCCGGCAGGTGGGCCATAGGTAGGCATATCACCGTTTATACAACCGCTGCCTGAAAGCACGCCCAAAAAGGCAAGAACGGAGGTGAAGATCTTAGCTGTCAAGTTGAGAAAAACTAATCTACTTCTTCTTACAGCCTCAGCCATGTCAAGCCTCCTTTCTCTCTCCTACTCGCAATTATCTGCTTTGTTCCCCTGCATTGAGATAGTGCATCCTGACAAACAAATCAGGGTGATTGAGCTCCCAAAGTCTCAAAAGCTCTCTCAAGAACAGGATCAACACCTGAAGCAAAGTCGGCTTCAGTTGCTTCCACGAATATATCAGGAGCAATGCCAACCCCCTCAATAACAGAGGAATCAGGGCGAAGAACGGTTCTGGAAGGGCATGCTACATACCAGTTGCCAGGTAATTCCCAGTAGATCGCCGGCCAGTCAGCAGCACCAGCTGTTGAGTCGCCCATAAGGGTTACATGGGGCAGTTCCGCCATCTCACAGACAAAAACCTCACTGGCGCCTGCATTCATTTCTCCAGTGAGAAGAACAACGGGATTTTCAAAGAACCATCCCTGAGGGTAAAGATTGTATTCCTCAGGCTGGGAAAGCTCGTGGGTATCACACGAAATTCTCTGCTGCCATAAATAACCTGTTCTCAGTTGATCCACGAACATTCTTGCTGTGTTGTTAACGGGGCTTTCAACACCACCGGGGTTCATTCTGATATCCAGTATAAGGCCGGGGCTGTCCAGAAATAACTGAAGAACATTTCTGAAAAGACTTGTATTGAAATCACTGCTCCACGAAGATATCACGAAATACGGAATGGAATCTTCACCTGCCACGCAATACCCCCAGATATCTTCCTGCATCCACTGGAAACCCCATGGTTCAAGGTATGACATGAGAACATCCATATGGTAATTTTCATAGATCTCAGGCGAGTATGTCTTGATACTGTTCCAGGACGGGTCCAGAAGCCATACATGAAAGTCAGTGAGTTCAGAGAGCATGGCGATGGTTAACTCTGTCATTTCCTCCCGGGAAGAAACATCCTCTGCCTGAGAATGGTACTGACTGTAAACAAAGTCCCAGTTCACATCCTTCACGGCAAATCCCACATACTGACCGTCAAAAAGATCCCAGATCAACTGAAATTCGGATGCAAATTCATCTGGAGGCTCTGTTGTGGCAGGGCTGTCGATACAACCGGATTGGAGAACGATCAGAAGAAACAGAGTGACGAACAAAGCAGTGATCCGTCTTCTCATTTCAGTTCTCCTTCGTTCATGATCCCGGGTTTTCATCGGATTACTGCAAACTTGCTGATCACATGATCGTCTGATGTCTGTACGCAGTAAACATAAAGACCTGTGCAGACAAGTCTGCCATCAGCGTTTGTAAGATCCCAGTATTCCTCACCCACATCACCACCGTAACTTCTGTGCTCCAGAGTTTCCACATGGTCTCCACTCAGTGTATAGATACGGATATCGCACATAGGAGGAAGATTAACAAAAGCCATTTTGTTCTCATAAGGTGATTCCCATTCAGCAGAGCCTCTGTAGGGATTGGGAACAACTCTTACATTCTCAGTCCAGTTCTGATCCACAGCCCAGCCAGGGATTACAGGAATCGGTGTTCCATCAAGAGCCTTCTTGTAATTGATCTGCCTACTCTCTACGGAAGTTTCAGCATCATAAACACACAGAGAATAGAAGTAGGGAAAACCTGATGTAACGGTGCTGTCTGTAAAATCATAAGTTCCGCTTCCAAGCTCCCCTATCAGTTCCCAGTCTGTGGTATTGAAAACCGATCTGTAAAGGTGATAGCCTCCAAAAGGCTCATAGATCTCTGCTTCATCGCTCCAGGAACAATCTACAACACCTTTGCTTGTTTCGTAGAAGAAAGAGGGCACCTGTGGGACATCAGGAACACCCCAACCCCCATCACGGTAATAGGCATCAAGCATGTTATCTG
>JAGLQD010000228.1 GCA_023136985.1 Candidatus Sabulitectum sp.
GGGCTGCCTGTAATTGGCTACGATGAAAACATTCTGGCCTACAATGCTACAACCACCAGAGCCTACTATGAGACCTACTACGCCCCATCCAATGCTGTGCTTACCATCGTGGGTGATTTTGAAACTGAAGAACTGCTGATGAAGATCGAGTCATACTTTGGAGACATTCCCACTGGTAATGTGCCTGAAGAAGCAATTCCAGTTGAGCCCAGTCAGACTGAAGCCCGCTATGTGGAGATTGAGCACGCATCAAATCTTCCAAGATTTGCCATGGCTTTTCACTCTGTGGATGGTGCCGACCCTGCAGCTCCCGCAATGTCAATGATATCTTCATATCTCTCTTCGGGAAGAGCAAGCAGACTGGATCAGCTGCTTGTGGAAACCAAGATGGTTTACGGAGTTGGTGCATGGGATCAGGGTGGAATTGACCCGGGTATGTTCAACATCTCCGTTACAATGAATTCTCCTGAACAGTGCGAGGTTACCATTGAGGAAGTTCAGAACATTATCTGGAATGAGCTTGAATACATTTCAGAGAACGGAATATCTGAAGAGATCCTGGAAGAACTGAAAAACAGATATCGAGCCCGAGAGATACTGGGTGACGCAAACCCTGTGGGTCTGGCAATGGGCTACAGCCTTTCCACCACCATGTTCGGCGACCACTTGTATTCCCGGAAACAACTCGAGCTTGTGGAACAACTTACTTCTGAAGACATACAGGAAGCTGCCTCTGCATGCTTCCGCAGAAATGGTGTAAACATTGCTGTTCTCTCTCCTGCCGGGGGCAGCGGCGGAATGGGAGGCGGCGGAAACCGGGAACTCCCTACAGATGTTACAGAACCTTCTTCGGTAAACTATGAAGGTCTGGTAATCCCGGAAGACTTCCTTGTTCCACCCACTTCATCCATAGCTGATGGAGTAGAGACTTTCGAACTTGAGAACGGCCTTGTTCTGCTTGTTAAAGAAGATCACACATTTCCAGTTGCATCAATCACCTTCTCTGTTCCCATGGGAAGTTTCATGCACTCTTCAGAGTTGAATGGCCTTGCATCAACAACCACTGAGACCATGCTGAATGGTACAGAAGAGCTGGAGTACATGGAATTTCATAGAAGACTGGAAAACGAGGGGTCATACCTCCGATTCTATTCCGGCCCGCAAAACTCCAATGGCTCAATTACTGTTTTGTCTGAAGATGTGGAAATCGGTTTTACTACAATAGCTGACCTGCTGATCAGCCCTGCTTTCAGAGAAGCTGACTTCCAGAAGGTAATGGCAGAGAACTACACTGATCTGGAAGCCTCAGCTGAAAGAGCGGGCAGCGTGGCCTATGACAGCCTTGAAGCAATTACTGCCCAATCCTCTGCAGACATCAGAAGTTCTTCCGCTTTATCTCTTCAAAGAATCACTCTTGAAGAAGTTGTCAGCTTCCATGATCTCTGCTGCAGGCCGCAGGGTACCGTTATCACCGTGGTGGGAGACGTTGACCCTGAAGCAGTATTAACCATGACAGAGAGCTACTTCGCAGAATGGAACAATCCGCAGACACCTCTTCCCGAGCTGCAGATCCCTCAGTTCACAAGCACACCGGGTGATACTGTTGTAACATTCATGGAAGGTCGTATGCAGGGTGCAGTAATGATCGCAACAGAAGCCCCGGGAAGAGACATGCCTGACTATCCCGCATTCGATGTTATGAACACTATCCTTGGCCGCGGGATCGGTTCAAGGCTGGGTCACAGCGTTAGGGACGAGCAGGGTCTTGCCTACAGCGTTGGCAGCTGGGTTATGTCAACTGACAGCACAGGAGCATTCACTGCCTACCTTACCACCCTTGCAGACTATGTTCCGCAGGCAACCGCGTCAGTTATCCATGAGATGGAAGTAATCTCGACTGAAAATGTGCAGGACATCGAACTTCTCCTGGCGAAAGCAAATTCAGTTGGCAAACTTGCTCTTTCCAGTATGACCTACGGTAGCCTTGCCGGCAGGCTTACTTCTCTGCAAGCCGATGACAAACCTCTTGATTACCATCTGACTTATCTGAGCAGGGTGCTTGAACTCACCCCTGATGACCTCAGGGAAACAGCAGCTGCATACTTCATCCCTGATGAGTGGTTCATCTCCATTGCAGGCAGCCTCACAGAAGAGGATGCTTTCGCAGAGTAGATCTGATATCTGAATATGAAAGAGCCCGGGGGACAACACCCCGGGCTCTTTCTTCTGAAAAATTCATACAACTATGAATTACTCGCAGTTACTGGTAAAAAGAGTCAGACCAAGAACATTCGACTGGTACTCGTATGAAAAACTGATCATGGTTCCGTTGTTTGTGGTAGGATCTGGAACCACAGAGAGTCCGTACATCTTTGCGTATGCATTTTCCCCGCTGTTGTAGGGAAGCTTTACAAAAACAACATCATCAGATGGAAAAAGCATGTATGAAGAACCTAGCCATGTGCCTTCCGGGTCACAACTGCCGTAAACTCCTGCAGCAGGCTCCTGAAAGTAACTCTGAAGGCCATTCCCGAATGGTCCGTAGTTGCCGCTGTACAGCCATACATCATCATCGCCCTTTGACTCGTCGTAGACGTAAATATCCTGTGCAAAGGCCGCACTTGGCGCCATTCCTGTCTGTCCGGCAAACTCTCCGAAGATAAATGCACTATGGTTGGTTGGAGCACAGTAATTGTCGTAAATAGTGTAGGTTACGGTTATGATGGATGGCATTGTGTTAACTTCGTTGGAGTAGTTAGCAGAGTAGTTGCTGCCTTTGTAGCCTTTCACAGCGTACGACCCTGCGTTTGTGGCAATGTGGGTGTAGGTTGTTGTTGGACTTTCGCCAAGAACAACCCATGAACCTGTTGCGTCAGCCTTGAAAAAAACCTGATACCCATCCACTTCACATGCAAGTGGATCCCAGGTCAGATTGACTGTTCTGCCTGTTGATGAAGCGTCCAGCGCAAGACCTTGCACCTGGGGAAGATCCTCAGTAACGAATACTGCTTCTTCATTACTCCAACTGGAGAATCCAAGAGTGTTCGTGGTCAGCAGAGCATAGTAGTAGTCGCAGCCAATGCTTACATCTGAATCCGTAAAGAGGGTGTCGGAACTGCCGGTTGCTGTGTAAATGTTTTCCGCAAATGTGGTGTCACTCTGAATATCCGGGGCAAGTGAGCGGTAAAGCCTGTAAGAGTAGAAATTTGAATCGGGGCACCTGGTCCATTCAAGAACTACATCGCCCTGCGATAAAGCTCCAGCGAGGACCGAAGGGGTTGGAAGATCGCCTGGAGTTGTTATGGATGGCTCATTGCTCCATACACCATTATCATCTTCATCCTGTGTTCGAAGAACATAGTAGTACTCTTCTCCCCATTGAACATCAGTATCAATGTACTGGCTGGTATTGGCCTCTGAAAAGACTCCCAGCACCAGTGCGGTGGAAGGATCTGCAGATATTCCTGAGGTCTCAGA